>DASVVZ010000017.1:0-13245 GCA_036389875.1 Pyrinomonadaceae bacterium | reverse complement strand
CGTCTGAAATTGACTTCTACCGCCTCTTTCGTTAAATTTATAGCTTCAAGAACGGTTGTGGCTCTGTCGTGGAGCACAAAGTATGTCTTGAGAGAAAGGCAGGACTGGGCGGGTCACGAATTCTGCCCGGATGTGCCTGCTGAATTTTCCCAGTTTTGATAGGAAGCTCCGGAAGACCTTCGCGTTATGAATCGAACTCGAACGTACACTCGATTCTTTAAGTTTTAGCGAGAGGGCTGCTCCCACAAGTTTTGGGCGGCCTCGCGTGAAGGCGCTCCTATCGAATCCGATCTTAAGTAGAGTTGCCGTTCCCAGTTTAAATCGGCACAAAAGATAGTTCGGTTAACGCTTTTCTTCCACCGCGAGGCTGCTCGGTAAAGAGTAGTCCTGAGGGATGCGGGGCAATTTGCTTTGTCCCTTATTATACATATGGAAGAGCGGAGACCGTTAAGCTATGAGTGAGATAAACGTCCAACTGAATGACGGCGCACAGGCACAACTGGAAGCGCCGGTCACCGTGGCCGAGGCCTTGAAGCGCCTTGACCGCGAGGCTGCCAAAAAGGCATTGGCCGCGCGCGTCAACGGGCGCGAGGTCGATCTGGGCTTCACGCTCGGCGTCGAGTCAAACGGCGACCCGGTCACGATAGAGCCCGTGCTGCCTGAAACCCTTGAGGGCCTGGACGTGCTGCGTCACTCGACTGCTCATCTTCTGGCGGCGGCCGTGCTTGACCTCTTCCCCGGCACAAAGCTAGGGATAGGCCCTGCGCTACTGAATGACCCGCGCTACGGCTTCTTCTACGACGTGATTGCGCCGCGCGCTTTGACGGACGCAGATCTGCCCCTCATAGAAAAGCGTATGCGTGATATTGCCAAGCGCAACCTGGCCTATCGCCGCGAAGAGATTCAGAAAGAGCGCGCGTTACAGGTTTTCGCCGAGCGCGACGAGCCCCTGAAGTGCGAGCTGATTGAAGAGAAGGCAGGCGAGGTCGTTAGCGTCTATTACATTGACGGCTCGCCCTTCATAGACTTCTGCCTGGGCCCGCACGTGCCGAATACCAACAAGCTGAAGGCCTTTAAGCTGCTCAGCCTGGCGGGCGCATACTGGAAAGGCGATGCCGCGCAGCAGCAGATGCAGCGCATCTACGGCACAGCCTTCTTCACACAGGACGAGCTGGACGCCTGGCTCAAGCAGCGCGAAGAGGCCGAAAGGCGCGACCATCGCCGGCTGGGCCGGGAGCTCGACCTCTTCTCGATTCAGGAATCTTACGGGCAGGGGCTAATCTTCTGGCACCCCAAGGGCGCGGTCATACGCAAGGCCATGGAGGATTACCTCTACGAAGAGTTGATCAAGCGCAACTACAGCTTCGTCTACACTCCGCATATTGCGCGCCGCGAGCTGTGGCAGATAAGCGGGCACGAGCAGAACTACGGCGACTCCATGTTTTCGCCTACAAAGATAGAAGATGCCGAGTTTCGCCTCAAGCCCATGAACTGCCCGTTTCACATAGGCATCTACGGCTCGCAGCAGCGCTCTTACCGCGACCTGCCTCAGCGCTACGCTGAGATGGGGACAGTCTACCGCGCGGAATTGTCAGGCACTCTGCACGGATTGATGCGCGTGCGAGGGTTTACCGTTGACGACGCGCACATCTTCTGCACGCCCGAACAGGTCTTGAGGGAGATTATAGACTGCGTAGATTTCGTAGTGCAGGTCTTGAAGACTTTCGGCTTTGAGAAGGTGAAGTTTGAGCTTTCCGTGAAGGGCAGCGACACGAGCAAGCATTACCTGGGCGCGGGCGAGGATTGGGAAAGGGCCGAAGGGATGCTCGCCACGGCGCTCAGGGAGAAGGGGATTCCTTACGACCGCATAGAGGGCGAAGCCGCCTTCTACGGGCCGAAGATCGATTTCAAGATTGAGGACGCGATAGGCCGCCTGTGGCAGCTGGGAACCGTTCAGTGGGACTTTAACCTGCCGGAGCGCTTCCAGCTTGAGTACACGGGCGAAGACAACAAGCCTCATCGCCCCGTGATGGTGCATCGCGCCCTGTTCGGCTCAATCGAGCGCTTCTTCGGCGTGCTGATTGAGCATTACGCGGGCGCGTTTCCCCTCTGGCTCTCGCCCGTACAGGTCAGCGTTCTGCCTATTACGGACAGAATCAACGATTACGCGGAAAAGGTTGCCGCGGACTTGAAGCAGGCGGGCCTACGCGTCGAGCTGAATCTCAGGAGCGAGAAGATAGGCGCGAAGATTCGCGATGCTCAGTTGCAGAAAGTTCCATTCATGCTGGTTCTGGGTGACCGCGAGATGGAACAGGGCGCAGTCGCCGTACGCGAACGCTCGCGCGGTGACCTCGGCACAATGACCCTTGCCGAATTTCTAGAGATGGCGCGCAAGTTAGTAGACTCTCGCGCTATAACAACGGAACAGTCCGAAGAGTCCTGAGAGCCTTAAGAGTCCGTAGAGTAAAGATGCGTTCTTCTCTATAGACTCCACGGGCTCTACAAGGCTCTCCAGACTTCTTTAATTGGAGGTGCCGCATAGTTACAGGCTTTCGAGGTCGCGGTCAGCGTCCTGACAATCGCAGGGCACCAGCCGTGCGCATTAATGAAAGAATACGCGTGCCGGAAGTGCGCGTCATCGGTGAAGACGGCGAGCAGCTCGGCGTCATGAACACGCGCGAGGCCGTGATCATGGCCCGCGATAAGGGGCTCGATCTGGTAGAGGTCGCCGCTCAGGCAGACCCGCCCGTCTGCCGCATCATCGATTACGGCAAGTTCCAGTACGAGGCCAAGAAGAAGGCGAACGAGGCCAAGAAGAAGCAGGTCACGATCACCGTCAAGGAGGTCAAGTTTCGTCCGTCGACGGACGAGCACGACTACGACTACCGCATGAAGCACGCGCGCGAGTGGTTGCAGGACGGCGACAAGGTGAAGGCTACTATCTGGTTTCGCGGGCGCGAGATGACGCACCGCGAGCTCGGCGCACGCATTCTGGAAAAGCTGGAGCAAGACCTCTCGGACGTGGGAGAAGTCGAAGCGCGCCCGCGCATGGAGGGCAACCAGATGTTTATTATCGTAGCCCCCAAACGCCACAAAGGCGGCGCTACAGCTAAGACTGAACAGGAAGAAAGATAATTTAAAGGGGAAGCAGATTTATGCCAAAGCTAAAAACACACAAGGGCGCGGCCAAGCGTTTTCGCCTGACCGCGACCGGCAAGATTAAACGCGGGCACTCGCACGCGCGTCACATCCTGACGAAGAAGACCACCAAGCGTAAACGCGCGCTGGACGTTGACACCTACGTCTCCGATGGAGACCAGAAGCGCGTCGAAGCGATGCTGCCTTACGGTAGAAGTTAAGGATTGATTCATTTATTCATTTGTTCATTGAACCGATGAAGCAATGAACGGGTGAATCAATACGGAGGAGTTTGTTATGCCTAGAGCAAAACGTGGGAACAAGCGTCTGGAAAGACGCAAGAAGATTTTAAAATTAGCCAAGGGTTATCGCGGGACGAAGTCTAAGCTTTATCGCTCGGCCAAAGAATCGGTCGAGCGCGGTCTGAATTTCGCTTACACGGGCCGCAAGCTCAAGAAGCGCGATTTTCGCAGCCTCTGGATTGTACGCATTGGAGCTGCCGCCCGACTGAACGGCCTGAACTATTCGCAGTTCATGCACGGCCTGAAGGTCGCGGGCATTGAGCTTGACAGAAAAGTCCTGGCCGATTTGGCCGCCAACCAGCCGGATGCTTTCACCGCGCTTGCCGGACAGGCGCGCACCGCTCTCGATAACGAGCAGCAACAGAGGGCTGCGGCTTAAGGGCCGCCTGCGGAGGACAAAAGCTAGATGCCGGAAGGCGCTTCGTCAGACGATCCTAAACTGAAGGCCGAAAGTGCACGCAAGGCGTTCGAGCAAGAGTTCGAGCGCTTTGCTCGCTTTCGCACAGGTGTGAGCGACGAAGGCGGGCTCACGCTCAAGGATGCTGAGGCTCTTGAGCGCGAGTTGTCGGAGCTTCGCACGCGCCATACGGGTAAAAAGAGCGAGCTGGCGAACGTCAAGAAGCTCATCGGCCGCGTCGCGCCTGAAGAGCGCGCGAGCTTCGGCCAGCTGGTTCAGCAGATCGAAGCGGAAGTGACGCGCGAGATTGAAGAAGCCGGAACCGCGCTTCTCTCTTTCATCAACGAGGCCCGCAGGGAGCGCGAGCGTATAGACGTGACTCTGCCGGGGCGCAGGCCGAGGCTGGGCCACATTCATCCCGTGACGCTCATGCGCGAGCGCATTGAAGACATTTTCGTTTCGCTCGGCTACGTGGTCGAAGACGACCGCGAGATAGAGACGGACTTTTACAACTTCACGGCGCTCAATATCCCTGAGAACCATCCGGCGCGCGATCCCTTAGATACCTTCTACACGACCGACGGGCTGGCCTTGAGGTCTCAGACTTCGACCGTGCAGATTCACGCGATGCAGAGGCGCGGCGTTCCCGTCAGGATGATTGCGCCCGGACGGGTTTTCAGGCGCGACACGCCGGACGCGACTCACAATCCCATGTTCTTTCAGGTCGAAGGGCTGTGCGTTGACCGCGGTATCACCATGGCGCACCTGAAAGGGACGATCAGCGAGTTTGTCCGCCGTATGTTCGGCCCGGAAACACGCACGCGCTTTCGCCCTTCATACTTTCCGTTCACGGAGCCCAGCGCCGAAGTCGATTACAGTTGCTTCAAGTGCGGGGGCACGGGCTGCCGCATCTGTAAAGGCTCCGGCTGGATAGAGCTTGGCGGCTCGGGCATGGTTCATCCGAACGTGCTCAGAGCCGTTGGCGCAGACCCTGAAGAGTTCACGGGCTTCGCCTTCGGCCTCGGCATTGACCGCATGTGCGGCCTCATGTACTCGCTCGACGACATACGCCTGCTCTTCGAGAACGACGTGCGCTTTCTGGAACAATTTAACTAAGAGTTTTCAGTTTTTAGTTTTCAGTTTTCAGTTAAAAGCAACAGCCGCTTCTTCTGAAAACTGAAAACTGAGTGCTTATGAATATCAGTTACAACTGGCTTCGTGAATTGACGGGCGTCGGATTAGAGCCGCGCGCACTGGCCGAGCGGCTGACTATGCTGGGGCTGGCGGTGGACGCCGTGCATGAGCGGGGCGGCGATTTCCTGCTGGAGATTGATTTAACCTCGAACCGGCCCGATTGTCTTTCGCACCTGGGCGTAGCCCGCGAGGTGGCCGCCAGCGAAGGCGGTGCGGTTCGCCTCCCTGCGGCTGCGTCTTCGAAGATAAAGGGGCGCGCCGGCGATTTCACCGCCGTAGAGATTGAGGACGCGGATTTGTGCCCGCGTTATGCGGGCCGCGTCGTGCGCGGCGTCCGGATTGCTCCCTCGCCCGACTGGCTCGTCAAGCGTCTTGAGGTCATAGGCCAGCGCGCCATCAACAACGTGGCGGACATCACCAACTACGTGATGCACGAGATGGGACAGCCGCTTCACGCCTTTGACCTCGAAAAGCTTGCCGGGCCTCGCATAGTAGTCCGTCGCGCACGTCCCGCCGAGCGTCTTCGCACACTGGACGGCGTAGACCGCGAGCTTACCTCGGAGATGCTTGTCATAGCGGACGCAGAGCGCGCTGTGGCTATGGCCGGAATCATGGGCGGCGAAGAGACGGAGATTTCCGGCGCAACTACGGAGGTGCTGATTGAAAGCGCCTACTTTGACCCTTCATCCGTGCGCCGCACGGCGCGCGCTTTAGGTCTTCACACGGAAGCATCCTACAGGTTCGAGCGCGGCACGGATTACGAGGGAGTTCTGCGGGCGCAGGAGCGCGCCGTCTCGCTCATCTGCGAGCTTGCGGGCGGTGCCGCGACCGAAGACGCCATTGACGTTTACCCGCGAAAGATAGAACCTGCGCGCGCCAGCCTTCGCCCTTCAAGAGTAGAGGCGCTCACAGGGCTTCGCGTTGAGACAGAAGAGATGCGGCGAATACTTTCCGCGCTCGGGTTCACGGAACACGCTAGGCCCGTCTCGTTTGAGGAGGAGCCCTCTCTGAGAGACGGCGTGCTGGAAGTTGTCTCCGCGGATTTGAACGGCGCGCTCACTTTCACAGCGCCCACCTGGCGCGTGGACGTGGAACGCGAGGAAGACCTTGTTGAAGAGGTCGCGCGCCACGTGGGCATTGACCACATAGCCACATTGCTTCCCATGAGCTCAAGCGCGGGCGAATACCAGCCGCGCGAGATAAAGAAGCGCGCCCTGCGACGTGCGTTGACGGCCTTCGGCTACGACGAGGCCATCAACTTCAGCTTCATAGACGCTGCTTTCGTAGACCGTTTAGACCCGATTCCCAGATTCGCAGCGCTCGTTGACGCGGACGCCGAAGAGGAGCAGAAGGCATTTGTCACGCTCACGAATCCGATCATAGAAGGCATGACGCGCATGCGCCCGACGCTGCTGCCGGGGCTTCTGCATTCAGTGCGGCGCAACTTCAACTACGGCACGCGCGACGTGCGGCTCTTCGAGACGGGGATAGTCTTTGCTGCGCAGGCTGCGGAAGGAGCTTTGCCGTTTGAGCGGGAGGCCCTGGCGCTCATAGCCACCGGGCGCGCAGTCGAAGAGGGGCGAGCGGGCGATGCGCGCGAGCTTGATTTCTATGACCTGAAGGGGGCGCTGGAAGCAGCCATCGATGCCATGAAGCTGCCCGCTCTTGAATTCGCGCCGGTGAGCGCGCGGCACCTGCGCGATGGTCAGGCGGCTGTGATCACGACCCGTGGGCAGATTGAGATAGGCACCGTGGGAAGACTGAACGAAGAGATTTCATCAGAGTTCAAGTTCCGTCAGCCGGTCTATCTCGCCGAGCTTGATTTGACGGCGCTCCTTGAGCTTGAAGAGACTTCCGCGCTCTACACGCCGCTCGCACGCTTCCCTTCGGTCGTGCGGGACGTGTCGCTGCTCACGAGTCGGCGCGTCAGCCTGTCTCAAATGCTTGCGGCGATTGACTCGCTCAGGCTTGAGCATCTGAGCAGCGCCCGGCTGGTCGACGTTTACGAGGGCGCGAGTCTACCGGAAGGAAAGCGCTCCATCACTCTGCGACTGGAATACCGCGCCGACGACAGAACCCTACGCGACGAGGAGGCCGACGAGATGCACGCAAGTGTCGTCGGCGCGCTCTCCGAAGCCTTCGGCGCGGAACAAAGAGGATAAAATCAGTCTGTAGAGTCCGTAGAGTCCTGAGAGTTTATAGAGAAGAACGCTTCTTTACTCTGCGGGCTCTACAGACTCTCAAGACTCTCTAGACTTTTCCGGCGCTTAGTCGCATAATCTTACGGCTCTTCTGATAGCCCCCCTGCTGTGTAAAGGAAAATTGGCGATGGTCGGATTATCTGGACTGGAAAAATTCTCTCATCTCGAAGACAAAATCTACCGCACCATCGAGTTGACAAAATCGCTTCGTCAGGAAAAGGAAGCGCTGGAGCGCGAGATAGCCTCGGTCAGGCGTGAGTTGGGTACGCTGCTCAATGAGAAGGAGCGGCTTGATACTCAGGTCGAGCGCCTGCTTTCCGAGCGCGACACGATTCGCATGAAGGTCGAAGCCATGCTCGATGCCATCGCGGCGCTTGACCCGGAAATGGTTGAGGCGATGCGTAAATAAGAAGAGAACTGTGGCTCTATGAGTTTTAATAAAAGCAATATGGATCAGGCTTCGACTCCCACTATCAGAGTCGAGATCTACAACCAGACCTATAACATTCGCTCCGACGGAGACAGCGAGTACATCACTCAACTGGCGGAGTTCGTTGACGGTCGCATGCGCGAGATTTCATCCGGCACGCTCACAGTCGATTCCCTGAAGGTAGCCATCCTCGCCGCGCTTCACATCGCGGACGAGCTTCATCGCTTAAAGCGGCTGCATGAGCAGGCGGACTCTCAACTGGCCTCGCGAAGCGCTGAGTGCGCCGAAATGCTTGACCGTCTGCTCAAGGTTCGCAGCAATGTCGAGCAGCAGCAAAACAACTCCGCGGGCAACATAGCCTTCACTTAATCAAGAGACTCTCCGCCGCCGGTCTGCCTGCTCGACGCGACCCCGCCTACTGCCTGCTCTGTTTTAATCGCTTGAGGTATAGATTGCCCGCGCCGATGGTGACGCCTTCCCGATTCAGTTGCTGGAAGGTGACGAGCTCCCACCCTTCCGCGCCCATATCGTTGAGCGCTTTCTCAGACAGCGCGCGCGCTCCCGGCACATAAACAATCCTGTACTCCCATTCGGCAGGCGGCGCGGGCCTCTGTCTTTGCCCGCTCGCCGTCCAGCCTATCAGCCCTAAGACCAGCGCTGCGCCAAGCATCAGCCATGCTTTACGTTTCATTCCAGTCCTCCCGGATAAAATCTGTTAGCTAAACACGAAGGCGGGCCGGGCCAGTTCCAGAACTATCCACTTTTCCAGGATTGGCTCATATGCTAGTATCTTTCATGGCTGAGGGAAACAGTCTGCGGGGTTCGCCACCGAGCAAAGATAATTGAGCCTTATGCCGTCAATTAGGGAGACCGATGCCGCTTAATTGGCCAGTGCAATCCTTCAAAGTTAAGGAATTGCCAGAGGCCGCGGCTTAAACCAGAGGTCACCCACCTGTGAGAGCAGGTTCAATTACGGCTTCGGAGCGGCCACGGCGGATTTCCCTCTAGCCATCTCTTTTAGTGAATAGTGAATAGTAAATAGACGAACGGCTCTTTCTATTTACTATTCACTATTTACTATTTACGCGTTTTATTATGAAAATCTTAATGATTGGCGACGTGGTGGCGAGGCCGGGACGCCTGGCCGTGATGGAGCGCATAGAGGATTTGCGTGACCAGCACGCTATTGATTTTGTCGTCATGAATGCCGAGAACGTGGCGGGAGGGTTTTCCATCACGCCTCGGCTTGCGGACGAGCTTTTCCAGGCAGGCGTGGACGTGATGACCTCAGGCAATCACATCTACGACAAGCGCGAAGTCATCCCCTACATAAACGAGCAGCCCAGGCTCCTGCGTCCCGCTAATTATCCGCCGGGCTCTCCGGGGCGCGGTCTCTGGACGGGTGAAGTCAGGGGCGTGCGCGTCGCCGTATTTAACGTCATCGGACGGATCTTCATGCCGCCGGCGGACGACCCCTTTCGCGCCGCCGACGCGGCTATAGATGCTATAGACCCGGCTATAAAGGTGCGGCTGGTGGATATGCACGGCGAGGCGACTTCCGAGAAGTGCGCCATGGGCTGGTATCTGGATGGCCGCGTCTCCGCAGTCGTGGGCACGCACACGCACATTCAGACGGCTGACGAAAGAATCTTAAGCAAAGGCACGGCCTACATCACCGATATAGGCATGACGGGAAGCTACGCGGGCGTCATAGGCATGAACAAGGATGATGTCATCGCGCGCTTTACCTCCGCCATCAACCGCCGGGCCGAGCATTCGACGGGCGACGTGCGCATCTGCGCCGTCACGATTGACATAGACGAAGAGACCGGACGCGCCAGAGAAATCACACGCCTCTCTCTTTCGCACCAGTCATAAAGGCCACGCATAAGTCGGAATGATGAATGAAAAGAAGTACGTTCTTTCATCATTTCTGCATCCCGACCTCTGCCGCGCCCTACGCCGGCCCGCTTCCTTCCGGGACTCGTCCCGCGGGCAGGTCTGTGATGTGTATGGCGTCTTCAGCGGCTGCGCCCCTGAGCAGTTGTGTGTAGGCTGGGGGGAGGGAGCGCACGCGGCCCTGGCCGTCCGTGACGACGTGGCCGGTCTCGCCTTCGGCTATGATGACGCCGTCTGCGACGCGTATTATCTCGTAGCCGAAGCGCAAGGAGCGGCGTCTGAGCTCCGTTATTTGAGTGCGGACTATCAGCTCGTCGTCATAGTAGGCCGCGGCCTTGTAGCGGCAGTAGCTTTCCGCCACGACCAGAAACGCGCGCTCGTTCTCTTCCATGTCGCGGTAGGAGAAGCCGCGCGCGCGACAGAACTCCGTGCGGCCGATCTCGAACCAGACCAGATAGTTCGCGTGGTAAACCACGCCCATCTTGTCGGTCTCGGAATACCGCACGCGAAGAAGGGTCTCGTGCCACTGGTCTAATAATGAATCATCCACGTCCGGAGTCATCAGAAGGATTTCGCGCCTCCCCTGTTTACGTTCAAGCTTGATGAAATTTCCGCCGATTAGGCGGACTATAAGAGCGAAAGGTAAGTGATGTCAAAGAATTTCAGGACGCGGGCGGCTGCTCTTCTGGCCGTCCTCTCAATTCTGGCCGCCCTCGCGCCCACGGCGCGCACCCGCGCTCAGCAGGGAACTGCCCCGGCCGTCGCGCCGACCAACGCTAAGAGCGCTGCGGTCGCCGCCGCTACGACCGAAGTCTTGAAAGAGACCTCGGAGATTCGTGAGCTTCCCATTCTGCGCCCGGTCAAATCCGGCGCACAGTCGCGCGAAGAAATCGAGCGCATGATTATCAGGAACATGAACGAGGAGACGAGGCCGGAAGAGACGCGCGCCTCCGAGCTCGCACTGAAAAAGCTGGGACTCGTGCCGCAGGACTTCCAGTTCCGGGCCTTCATCATCAAGCTTCTGACAGAGCAGGTCGCTGGCTACTACGACCCTAAGGCGCAGGAATTTTATCTTGCTGACTGGATTGACCTGGACGGTCAGAAGCCCGTCATGGCTCACGAATTGACGCACGCCCTGCAAGACCAGCACTTCAACCTGCGGCGCTTCGAGAAGTGGCCGAAAGGCGATTCGGATGCCGAGATGGCCGCGCACGCCCTGATAGAAGGCGACGCGACTCTGGCGATGATTCGCTACGTCACGCGCGATTTACGACGCGCCGCAGCCTTCGCCAAATCCCTTGGCACAGATGACAACTCGTCCGAGCAGATAGAGCGTGCTCCGCGCGCCATACGCGAGTCTCTGCTTTTCCCCTACGAGCAGGGCTCGCAGTGGGTGACCACTCTTTTCAGGCGCGGCGGCTGGACGCTGGTCTCCAAAGCCTACACAGAACTTCCGCAATCTACCGAGCAGATTCTTCATCCCGACAAATATTTCTCGCGCGAGGCCCCGGTCAAAATCGAGCTGGCGGACATACGCGATAGCCTGGGCGCGGGCTGGCGTCGTATTGATTACGATGTGAACGGTGAGTGGGGATGCTACCTTGTGCTGAACGAATATCTGAAGGAGGGAGCGACGCAGGCTGCTGCCGGCTGGGGCGGCGACCGCTTCAGTGTCTACGAGGAGCCTAAGAGCGAACAGATTCTCATCACGCAGATGACCGTCTGGGATACGGAGGCGGACGCGCGCGAGTTCTTCCAAGCCTATGCGCAACGCACGGCGGCGCGCTACGCCGGAGCGTCCGAGATAGCGGCGGCGCAACCAAGCTCTTCGGACGCGCAGGCAAGGGGATGGCGCACTCAGCGCGAGGGGCGCGTGATGGTGGAAATGAAGGGCAGGCGCGTTCTCATCCTGGAAGGCGTGCCGGATAAAGCCGACGCACGCTCGCTGATGCAGAAAGTCTGGGGATAAACGAGCCCGCAAGAGGCAGGCGCATGCGAGCCCCGCGAATCACGCGAAGCGGCACGAAACAGAGATAATCTTATTTCGTGCCGCTTCGCGTGACTCGGGGGCTCCTTTCTTTGGCTGGTCTGTGGCCGCCGGGTTAATTGTCTTGCCGCTTCGTACTGTGCTATGTTGCTGCTCACAGAAGCTTTAATAATTCAAAGATAGACGGGCGCGCGGGTAAAGAGTCTTTTCGGAGAGTGGACTATAGGCGTGGTCGTTCGCAGGTTACGGATGAAGTCTGAGGTCGGAGCTGCTTCCACCAGGGCGCGCACGCGTCTGCGCGAGCTCAGGGAAGAACTTGAGAGGCTGGAGTCTAAGCTCAGGCGGGGCGGCGGCCCCGATAAGGTTGAGCGGCAGCACCAGCAGGGAAAGCTCACGGCGCGCGAGCGCATAGAGCTGCTTCTCGATAAGGATTCCTATGCGCAGGAAATAGGGTTGCTCGTCGCCTACGACGAGTACAAGGGACAGGCTCCTGCCGCCGGTGTAGTCACCACGCTGGGCCGCGTTGCCGGGCGAGAGGTGGTCGTCGTAGCCAACGACGCGACCGTGAAGGCCGGTTCCTGGTGGCCTGAGACCATAAAGAAAATTCTTCGGGCGCAGGAGATCGCCATGCGCTCACACGTGCCGATTATCTACCTGGTGGATTCGGCCGGCGTGAATCTTCCCTATCAGGGCGGCGTCTTTCCGGGCCAGTACGGTGCGGCGCGCATCTTCTACTACAACTCAATCATGCGCCGCTACCTGAAGGTTCCGCAGATAGCTGCCGTCATGGGGCCATGCATAGCAGGCGGCGCATATCTTCCGGCGCTCTCCGACATCATCATCATGGTCGAGGGCACTTCGTTTATGGGCCTCGGCGGAGCGAACCTGGTCAAGGGGGCTACGGGGCAGACCATTGATAACGAGACTTTGGGCGGGGCGCGCACGCACAACGCCGTCTCCGGCGTCGCGCATTACCGTGTAGAAACCGACGAGCTTTGCCTGGCAAAGATAAGGGAGTTCGTTTCAGAGCTTCCAAGCAGACCACAAAGCTCCGTTTCCATTACTGAAAGCGTGGAAGCGGCGCGCCCCGAATCAGACCTCTACGAGATACTGCCGGAAGACCACCGCCAGCCCTATGATATGCGCGAAGTCTTGAACTGCATACTTGACGAAGGTCGCCTGGACGAGTTTCAGGTGGACTACGCGCGCGAGATGATTACGGGCCACGCTCGCGTGCGCGGCATACAGGTGGGCATCATAGCCAACGCCCGAGGGATGATTCGCGAGCCTGGGAAGCCGCCGCGCTTCGGCGGCATTGTCTACACCGAGAGCGCGGAAAAAACTGCCTTCTTCATAGAGACCTGTAATCGCCATCAGACGCCGCTCGTCTTCATACAGGACGTGTCGGGCTTCATGGTAGGGGCGGAAGCCGAGCATTCGGGGATAATTCGCGCCGGAGCCCGCTTCGTGGAGGCCATGGCCACGGCGCTCGTGCCCAAGATTGTGCTGACCATCAATCACGCATCGGGCGCTGGCTACTACGCCATGGCGGGACAGGGATTCGACCCTGACTTCATCTTCAGCTGGCCTACGGGCCGGATGGGCGTGATGGAGGGCGAATCGGCGGTGCAGGCCACGTTCGGTACGCAACTGGACAGGCTGAAGAAGGAGGGCAAGGAGCCTGACGAGCAGTTGAA
>DASVVZ010000016.1:0-10374 GCA_036389875.1 Pyrinomonadaceae bacterium | reverse complement strand
CTCTTTGCCGCCTGCCTCTCGGTGTACACACAGTTTATTTGCGGCCTCTCGATTCTACTGGGAGCGTTTGTGCGGCTCACCTCGATCCCTTTCATCATAAACTTCGCCGCAGCGCTCCTGATAGCCCATAGAGGCGATACTTTCAGAGCCATTTTCCCGGCCCTAATGATGCTCACCGTCGGGCTCTTCTTCCTCTTTAACGGGGCCGGCAAAGTGTCCGTGGACGAGTGGCTCGGCAAGCGAAAAACGGGCTGATGTCATCTAAGCCAGAAGGACAGTTAATGAGCGATTATGCTATACTGTCCGGTTCCGGAAACGAGACGAATTCAGAAGATTTATATCTATAGAACAGGCGCTTTGAATGCGGATTACTAACCTCACAAGCTTACCCGAGCCTCTCGTCTCTGCCGTCTCGCGCAAACGCGAGCCGAAGCCCGGGCAGATTTCCGTGACGGAGCTGATTAGCCCGCCGCAGATGCGCGCTCTCACGCTCAGGCACTGGGCCGAATTGACCGAAGATGCCTCCGACAGAATCTGGGCGACTATGGGGCAACTGATGCACAAGCTCCTGGAAGAGCACGGGCGCGAATCCTCTTCACACCTGATAGAGCACACGCTCTCTACAGAGCTTGAGGGCATCACGGTCACGGGCACGCTCGACCTGTATCACCGCGATGGCGTGTTGACGGACTACAAGTTCGTCTCCGTCTGGACGACTATTGACGGCGTCAAGCGCGAGTGGGAGCAGCAGTTGAACCTCTATGCGGAACTCCTGCGCCGCCACGACTATCCGGTCAATCGCCTGCAACTGGTAGCCATATACCGTGACTGGTCTAAAACGCGCGCTCAGGACTCGTCCTACCCGCAGTCGCAGGTCTCCGTCTTTGAAGTCCCTTTGTGGCCTGCGGAAGAGGCGGCGAAGTTTCTGGAAGAGCGCGTGAGCCTGCACAAGCGAGCCGAGGAAGGCGAGTTTATAGAATGCACCCCCGAAGAGAGATGGGAGCGCCGCACAAAATATGCCCTCATGAAACGCGGTAGAAAATCTGCCATCAGGCTCTTCGACGCTCAGGCGGAGGCTGAGACCGCCGTCTCTCAATCCGACCAATACGTGGAGATGAGACCCGGCTCAAGCATCCGCTGCGAGTCTTACTGCGCCGTCTCAGCCTTCTGCCCGCAGCGCTCATTAATGGCGGAAGCGCAGGCCGCAGCCCAATCGTCACTCTAGCTTCCTCCCAATTTTTATCCATGAATGCTTCCGAAATTCCCACTCGATAATTAGCTACGAAGATTTTCGTTGACATTACGAATTTTTTCGTAGTAGCCTCTTGCGTGTCAGATTACAGCCTCGGTTATGAAGGTGAATAATGGCGAGTAAAAATTTGCCGAGACCCACGGACGCGGAGCTTGAGATTCTCAACGTGCTGTGGCGGCGCGGCCCCAGCACCGTGCGAGAGGTCTACGAAGTCTTGCTTGAGAGCAGGGAGATTGGCTACACGACCGTTCTGAAGTTCATGCAGATTATGTCCGAGAAGGGGCTTGTCAGCCGCGATCAGAGCGATAGAACGCACGTTTATCAGGCTGAAAGAGCGCAGGACGAGACTCAGCGACAGCTTCTCTCAGACCTTCTGGACAGGGCTTTCAATGGTTCTCCGACGAAGCTTGTGATGCAGGCGCTCTCTTCAAAGAAGGCTTCGAGGGAGGAGCTGGCAGAGATTCGGCGCATGCTGGACGAGCTGGAGGGAGGGAAAAAATGATTCTGGAAACAGGTTTGCAACCTCTCGTGCAGGCAATAGGTTGGGCGCTCATGCATTCCCTGTGGCAGGGAGCGATAGTAGCGATTCTGCTGCTGTTTGCGCTTGAGCTGATGCGCGGCTTTTCGTCACACGCTCGTTACGCTGCGGCAACGATTGGTCTCACGTTGATGCTGGCGGCGCCCGTAGCGACTCTCTACGGCCTTTACAGCTCAATGCCGGGCGCTGGTTCGTACGCAGGTCAGAGAGCGGCGCAATTCGACGGCGGCCTGTCTGTAGACGCGAAAGGCAACTTGCCGAAAGGCTCTGCTTCAGCACAGGCAGATTCTGCGGGCGGCACGGAGAGACCGGCTGACTTCGCTTCATTTCAGACATTGACGGAGGGGCGATTCGCGCGGCTTGCGCGTTGGCTGGTGCTTTTCTGGCTTGGAGGAATAGCCATCTTTTCGGCGCGGCTATTTAGCGGCTGGATGGCCACGGAGCGATTGAAGCGCAGGGGCCTGTGCAGCGCGGGCGCGGCCCGCGAGGAATCCTTCGGGCGGCTGGCTCGCCGCATAGGCATCTCGCGACCCGTGCGGCTATATAAATCTGTGCTGGTGGAAGTCCCGACTGTAATCGGATGGCTGCGGCCGGTCGTGCTGGTGCCGGTGAGCGCCTTTACGGGGCTCAGCCAGCAGCAGCTGGACGCACTGCTGGCGCACGAGCTGGCGCACGTCCGTCGTTATGATTACCTGGTAAACCTGCTGCAATCCATCGCGGAGACGCTGCTCTTTTATCATCCGGCTGTCTGGTGGATTTCAAAGCAGATACGGGTGGAGCGCGAGCACGCCTGCGACGACCTGGCGGTTGAGGCGTGCGGGGATACGCTGCTTTATGCCCGCGCGCTGGCAGAGCTTGAGACGCTTAGATCCGCATCGGCGAATGGGCTGGCGCTGGCAGCCAACGGAGGCGGCTCGCTCATCTCCCGCGTGCGCCGTTTAATCTCTGCTCCTCCAGCGCGCGACGAGCAGCGCCGTCCGGCCTGGCTCGCGCCGCTCCTGCTCTTCGTCATCACATCGAGCGTGCTCGTGGCGGCACAGGGGGCGCTGCTCTCGGTTACTAACCCTGAAGGGATAAAGCCGCAGGCATCTTCCAACAGGCGAGCCGTGGCCGTGACCTTTGTAGGTCTTCCTTACTATCGCGGCGGCGACGAAACGACCGAGTCGCTCAACGAGACTACGGATAAGCTGATGGCGGGGATGGCCCGGTACAACATCAAGGCCGTGGGATTCGTCGGCGAAGGCCAGCTCTACAGGGAAGGGCAGACGGAGGCGCGCATCAACCTTCTCAGACGATGGCTGGATTCAGGGCACGAGCTTGGCAATCAGTCTTACAAGCACATGAGCCTCTATAACACGCCGCTGGATGTTTACGAGGCCAACGTTATTCGCGGCGAGCAGGTCACGCGCCAGCTGATGCAGGAGCGCGGGCGGCAGTTGAAGTATTTCAGCTATCCGTTCCTCAACACGGGGCCGAATCCAGAGACGAAGCGTGCCTTCGAGCAGTTTCTGAAGGAGCGCGGCTACCGCGTTCATGCGGTTACGATTGACAACTCGGACTGGATATTCTCGAACGCTTACCTTGAGGCGCGCCGTCGCGGTGAGACGGAGGTGATGAAGCGCATCAGCGACGAGTACGTCGCTTACATTGAAAGCGTCTTCGCGCACTACGAGCAGTTGTCCACGAAAGTCTTCGAGAGAGAGATTCCGCAGGTCTTGATGCTTTCGGCCAGCGCGCTCAACGCGGACAACTTCGACCGGCTGATGGAGATGCTCAAGCGGCGCGGTTATGGCTTTATCACTATGGACGAGGCGCTCGAAGACAAAGCCTTCGCGCAATCGCCCGGCTACGCGGGCCCGTGGGGCATCTCCTGGATAGAGCGCTGGGCCCTGGACAAAGGCGTGGACATACGCGGCGACCCGGGGCTTCCCAGATACATGTGGCAGTTCGGCAAAGACGGGCTGAAGAATCCAAACAAGCCTCAGTAAGGACAACAGAAAATCTCTAACCTTGAGCGGGGGATGATTGAACTTCGGAATCATCCCTCAGGGGACAGGTGTATCTCAAGACAGGGGAAGAATCCGGAACGGAGCAAGAAGATGATGCTGCCTCGCCGTGAAAATTTGTGCCGTGTTCTCTTCGCGCCGCCGCGTGTGATTTCCTGGCTCATCCTGTTGGTCTCGCTGTCTTCGCCAGCGACGGTTTCCCCGGCGCAGGCGCAGTCGGGCGCGCTGCGGGGCCGTGTGCGGGATGAGCTTGGCGGCCTGGTTTCAAACGCTAGGTTGAGTGCGATTGACATTAAGGGCGCGGAGCACTCTGCTCAGACAAATGAGCGAGGCGAGTTCGTGCTGGGCGGGCTTGAACCCGGCCTCTATCATCTTCGAGTCTCGGCCTATGGCTTTGCGCTCTACGAAAACGCGTCGGTGCGCGTCCTGGCCGGCAGGGCGCAGACGCTGGACATAGAGCTTCGCGTTGAAATGAAGAGAGAAGAGGTGGCAGTCGGCACGGCCGAGCAATTGAGCACGGACGCCGAGAACAACCGTAGCGCCATTGTCATGCGGGGCGCGGAGCTGGACGCGCTGCCCGACGACCCCGAAGATTTGATGGGCGCTTTGCAGGCTCTGGTGGGCCCTTCGGCGGGGCCTCAGGGCGGACAGATTCTGATAGACGGCTTTATGAACACGGGCCAGCCGCTTCCGCCCCGCTCGACCATAAGAGAGATACGCATCAATCAAAATCCTTTCTCGGCTGAGAACGACCGGCTCGGTTTCGGGCAGATACAAATCCTGACGCGTCCCGGGACAGACCGCCTGCGCGGCGAAGCCATCCTGGGCTTTTCGGACGAGAGCCTCAATTCGCGCAACCCGTTCGCGCGGAATCGCGCGCCCTACCAGACGCGACAGTACGGCACAAACATAAGCGGCCCCCTCATCAAAAACAGGGCCTCCGTCATCTTCAATTTCGAGCGGCGAGAGACGGATGACAACGTGGTGGTGAATGCCACCGTGCTGGACGCCGCGCTCAACATAATCCCTTTCCAGCAGGCAGTGACGGTTCCGCAGGCTCGACTGGGCACAGGCGCGCGCCTGGACTACCAGCTCAATCGAAATCACAATTTGACTACGCGCTACGCTCTCTTTCGCCTTGAGAACGAGCGGGCAAACGTGGGCGGCTTCTTTCTGCCCGAAGCCGCTTACCGCGTAACTAACACCATTCAGACCTTCCAGTTGACGGAGACCGCAATCCTGACTGAAAGCCTCTTGAACGAGTTCCGCGTGCAGTACATCTACGAGAATCAGGTTGAGTATGGCGACTCGTCCCGGCCCACCATCAACGTGCTCGGGGCCTTCAACGGGGGCGGCACTGGCATCGGGCACGAATCAAATCCCGAGTGGCGATTGTGGCTTCAGGACAATGTGACGTTTACGAGGGGCAGTCACACGCTGAGGTTCGGCGGGCGTTTGCGCGTGACCGGGATCGAGGACATCTCCACGTTCAACTTCGGAGGGGCGTTTACCTTCGCGGGCGGCCTTGCGCCCGTGCTTGATGCCGCGGGCGAGCCCGTGCTGGAGGCCGGCGGGCGGGCGGTCATGTCGAACATCAACAGCCTTGAGCGCTACCGCCGCACGCTTCTTTTTCTAAGCAGGGGGCTGTCTGCGGCCGAGATTCGCGCGAGGGGCGGAGGCGCAACGCAGTTCTCAATAACTGGCGGCGACCCTGCGTCTTACGGGCGTCAGGTGGACTTCGGCGCTTTCGTTCAGGATGAATGGCGCGTGCACCCGGAGCTTAGCCTGAGCATTGGCCTGCGTTACGAATCACAGACCAACATCAACAACGGCTTGAATCTTGCGCCGCGCATCTCCTTCGCGTGGGCTCCCTTTGCCGGGCAAGGGACGAAAGAGCCGCAATTGGTAGTTCGCGGCGGCATAGGGCTCTTCTACGACCGCTTCAACGAGAACATAGTGGTCACGGCCAGCCGCTACAACGGCATCACGCAGAGGCAATTCGTGCTGTCCGACCCGGCCGTGCTGGACCTTTTCCCGGCCGTGCCTTCGTTTGAATCGGTCGCGGCCAACTCAAGTTTCCCTCCGCTCGTACGTCGCATTGGCGAAGACCTGCGTGTTCCCTACATGATGCAATCTGCGCTGAGCCTTGAGCGGCAACTGCCCCTGAAGACGACCATAACGCTGACCTACATCAACTCGCGCACGCGCCGCGCCTTCAACTCCAGGAACGTCAACGCGCCGCTCCCGGGGACGGTTGACCCGGACGTTTCGGGAAGCGGCGTTCGCCCGGACGCGAGCGCGGGAAACATTCTTCAGTTCGAATCGGGCGGTCACGTAAACCAGAACCAGCTGCTCGTGGCCGTCAATAACAGGCTCAGCAGCCGTCTCTCCTTCTTCGTCAACTACAGCCTGAACAAGACCATGAGCGACACGGAAGGGCTCGGGACTTTTCCCTCTAACAGCTACGACCTGAGCGGCGAATACAGCCGCTCATCGTTCGACGTGCGTCACACATTTTCCATGGGCGGGAACTTCGCCACGCGTTTCGGGATTCGCCTGAACCCACTCGTGATAGCAACATCAGGCCGTCCCTTCAACATCATCACGGGGCTCGACGCAAACGGCGACACTCTCTTTACAGACCGCCCGGCCTTCGCCACGGATTTGACCAACACGGGCATGGTAGTGACGCGTTTCGGAGCCTTTGACCCGAACCCCGGAGCGGGACAACAGATTATCCCGCGCAACCTGGGGCAGGGCCCGGCCTTCTTCGTCGTCAACCTGAACGTGAGCCGCACCTTCAGCTTTGGCCGCGTCGTCTCAAACACGCAGGGCGGGGGCGGCGCGGCTGCTCAATCAAGAGCCGCTGCGAACGCGGAGAAGCGCTACGGCCTGACTTTGACCTTGCGCGTGCAGAATCTCTTCAATCGAACCAACGGCGGAGTGCCCGTAGGCAATTTAAGCTCGCCGCTTTTCGGCCAGTCGGTGTCGTCCGCCGGAAGCTTCGGCTTCGGCGGCGCGAATCCTTCGGCCGGAAACCGCAGGCTTGAGACACAGATTCGCTTCACGTTCTAAAATGGGTGTAGAGTCGTGAGTGTATAAATCAGGCCATGATTGGACGACGAGACTTCTGTTTAGCTCTGGGCGCGGCCCTTTTGCTTCCCGCTCGCTCCTTCAGTCAGGACGCGGGCGGCTTTGCCGCCCACCTTTACCGCAGCGCCGCAGGGCAGGTGATGCCTTATCGCTTGTTCATGCCCGCAGGCTACAGAAGAGAGCGACGCTATCCACTGGTTTTATGGCTGCACGGCGGGGCCGGGCGCGGCAGAGACAATCTGAAACAGATTACGGGAGGAAACGTCGCAGGCTCGCACGTCTGGACGAAAGCAGAGAGCCAGACAAGCAATCCCTGCCTTGTGGTCGCGCCGCAGTGCGCGGAAGGGGAAATGTGGGCAACGCTGGAGAGGGCTGAGCCCACCGGGCAGTTGCAGCTTGCCGTCGAGGTTATCGAAGATTTAGAGCGCCGTTTCAGCGTGGACGGGCGGCGAATCTATGTCGCGGGGCAATCACTGGGAGGATTCGGCGCGTGGAGCCTGATGGCCTCTTACCCGCGCAGATTCGCGGCAGCCATTCCAGCCTGTGGAGGCGGGGATGAATCAAAAGCGCGAGAGCTTGCGCGAGAAAACATCTGGGCTTTTCACGGAGAACTGGACGCTTCGGTCAGCGTAGAACGCTCGCGTGTTATGATTGCAGCCATCAGGCGTGCGGGCGGCAAAGCGCGCTTTACGGAATATAAAGGCGAAGGCCATGTAATCTGGGAGAAGGTTTTCAAAGAGCCAGAGTTGCTGACGTGGGTCTTCGCGCAGAAAGCTGGAAAGCCGTAAATGAAGAGCAGCAACAATACGCCCGGCGATAGAGGCGCGTTCATGCGCGCAGCGACCTTCCTCTTTCTATTTTCATCTCTTCTTCTCATTTCACCTGCCGCCGCGCGCGCAGACACGAACATTAACGCGCTGCACTACGAGGTCTCTATAGAGCCGAATCTCTCTGAGCAGACGATTGCGGGAGAGGTGAGCATAGGATTCGTCAGCCGCGTCAACAATCTTTCGGAGATAGCGCTGGATGCTCAGGAATTGCAGATAGAGGGGGCATCGGCGGGCGGCTCACAGCTTAAGTTCGAGACGAAGGACGGAAAGCTTTTCATTCACCTCACGCGCGCTCTCAACTTAAATGAGTCGTACGTCCTGAAGATTCAATACAGGGCCAAGCCCACGCGCGGGCTGAGGTTTTTCGCAGACCATCTATACGCAGCTTACAACACGCCGCGCTGGATGGTCTGCAACTTCGAACCCGGAGACCGTGCCACGCTCGCGCTGAAATTAATCCTGCCCGACGATTTCAAGATGGTGACGAACGGCGAGCTTGTCAGGAAGGAGAGCGTGGGGCAGAACCGCACAGCGCACATCTGGCTTGAGAGCGCTAGTGTCCCTCCTTTCGTCTTCGGCTTTGCCGCAGGCCGCTTTCAGGAAGTCGAGCGTAAGGCGGGAAACGTTCGGCTCTTTTTCATGGCGCGCGATCTCTACACGCCTGCGGAAATCGAGCGCATCTTCGCAGACACTTCCGACATCATGAACTTCTTTGAAGAGCGCGCGGGCGTATCCTATCCGCTGAAGCGTTACACGCAGGTTCTGGCGTCGGGCAGCGTGGCGCAGGAGATGAGCGCCTTCACAGTGATGCGCGAAAACTATGGCCGGGAGGTTTTGACGGAGCCGCGAGAGAACTGGCTCATAGCTCACGAGTTCGCGCACCAGTGGTGGGGAAACCGTGTCTCCTGCGCCGGCTGGGCCGACTTCTGGCTCAACGAGGCGTTCGCAGAGCTTATGATGAGTGCTTACCGAGAGCGCCGCTTCGGCAGGGACGAGTACGACCGCGACATGTGGCTGGCCCGCACAGGCTACGAGCGGATCAGGGCGGCGGGAAAAGACAGGCAGCTGGCTTACCGCACGGCGGTCGCCGAGTCTCAGGCCGGTGGCCCGATCGTTTATGACAAGGGCGCGCTGGTGCTGAGCCTGCTGCGCTACGAGCTTGGAGAGAAGGCTTTCTGGCGCGGCGTGCGGCTCTACACTACGCGCAACTTCAACAAGAGCGTCGTGACCGGCGACCTGCAGAAAGCGATGGAGGAGGCGAGCGGGAGACGCCTCGCGCGTTTCTTCGAGCAATGGGTTTACGGCGCGAGCGCGCCCGACATCGTCGCAAGGCATCGCGTTGAGAACAATCAGGTCGTCATAGAATTGGAGCAACGACAGCAGATTCTCTGGGAAATCCCGCTTCAGGTCGCGGTCGAGACGACAGGCGCGGGGCGCGTGAGCCGCCGCGTGGAGTTGAAGGACAGGAAGCAGGAGGTGCGGTTCAGCCTGCGAGGAAATCTTTTATCCGTGAGGCTAGACGACGGCGGCCACCTGCCCTTACGCCTGAAGCAGGAAGAGAGGCCGCTCTCCATGCTGCTCTACCAGCTCTCTCACGAGCCGGACACGGCGGGCCGCGCTGACGCCCTTGAGCAGGTTCAATCTCTTCTGGCAGCCACGAAAGATGAGAATGTGCGAGGGCAGCTAAAAGTCGCGCTGGAGGAGCGCGCGGCTCGTGACAGCACGCGCCTCATACGCGCGCTGGCGAAGAGGGCGCTTGAAAAACAGCCCTGAGGCTCAGACGGCTTCGCCCCGCCTGATTTTCTCCATGCGGCGCACGCGGCCCACATAGGCCTGTGCGAACTCCGACTGGAACATCTCGCGCGTCTCCATCTCGTCGTCCGTGACCGGCGTGATGGCCAGATCCATGTAGTCGTGCCGCGCCGGGTCGCGCTTGACCTTTCTATAGATGAGGCGCAGGCGAGCGTAGAGCGAAACCCAGCGGGTCACCTTCGAGACACTCTCAAACAGGAACTTAGGATAGAAGATGAGCGCAGGTTCCAGGCGCAGCCCTGAGCGGCGCGTGCGGCGATGCTTCATGCGGAGGAAGCCGCCTTCCAGCGGGTGAATCTTCTCAATCCCTATACAGCCCTTGAACCAGAAGATTAAAAAGAGCGCCTTGCCCGGACTGATGCCCGTGGCGATCGCCCGCCTCAGCACTGTCTCTATGTGCTCGTCCGAATAGTAGGTCTCCCAGGCGAGGCGGTAGGTCTGCTCCCACTCGGCGCGCGACATGCTCTGATGCCCGGCCACCGCATGGTTGAGGTCGTACTTGTTGAGGTCGGCATCCATCCAGGCTCCGGCCTCGTGCAGCTTCTTATGGTCTTCGGAGCCGGGCAGGGGCGTGAGATAAAAGAATTCCAGAAGGTCTACGGGCAGCTCCTTCTGTATGACCTTGATGTCGTGGATGATGGATTCCGGCGTGTCGTTGGGAAAGCCGAGTATGTAGCCGCAGTAGGTCAGCACACGCGCCTCTTTCCACGCCAGCAGCATCTTGCGATACTCGGTTATCTTATTCTGCTGCTTCTTAGCGCCCAGCAGGTTGGCCGGGTTTATGTTCTCAAGCCCTATGAAGACGCGCTTGACTCCGGCACGCGAGCACTTCTCTATAAAGTT
>DASVVZ010000015.1:0-6275 GCA_036389875.1 Pyrinomonadaceae bacterium | reverse complement strand
CGCGCCGCAGCGAAACCGGCAGTACTGACTGCTTTGCCCGCGCCTTCGGGCGAGACCGTCACGGCCAACATCGGAACGCTTCCGGCAGGCAAGTCCGTGAAGGTTCAGTTCCAGGTAACGATTAACGACCCGCTACCGAACGGTGTCACGCAGGTCTCTAACCAGGGCACTGTTTCGGGCAGCAACTTTACAACCGTGCAGACGGACGACCCGGCTGCCGGCGGCTCAAGCGACCCGACGGTAACACCCGTCCTGACGCCGCCCGACATCACCATTAAGGATGCCTCGGTGGCGGAGCCTTCTACGGGCTCTAGCCCTGCGGCCTTCGCAGTGACTCTGTCGCACGCGTTCACGAAGCCTGTCACCGTAAGCTTTACCACGGCCTCGGGCGGCGCGAATCCCGCGACGGCAGGCTCCGATTACACGACCACCAGCGGCACGCTGACCTTCAGTCCCGGCCAGACAGTGCAGACCATCTCCGTGCCGGTGCTGGCCGACGCGGACGGCGCTGAGACGACTGAGAACTTCCTGGTCAACATCAGCGGCGCGGTCAACGGCGTCATCACAGACGGTCAGGCCACAGGCACCATCAACCCGAACGGCACGCCGGGCACAGTTCTGATCTCCGAGCTGCGCACGTCCGGCCCCGGCGGCCCTGACGACGATTTCGTTGAGCTGTTAAATAACACGGACAGCGACATCACCGTTTCAGGCGGTTGGGCGCTTGTTAAGAGCGGCGGGACTTGCTCGGATACGCCCGTCGTCATCGCGGTAATTCCGAACGGCACTGTGATTCCGGCACGCGGCAACTACCTGCTGACAGGCTCCGCCTACAGCCTGGGTGCTTATGCCATGGGCGATCAGGCCCTAGACCTCAACATAGAGAATGACAGCAACGTCGCTCTCTTCAACACAGCGGACATGTCCAGCATAGGGACGGAGACGCGGCTGGACGCTGTCGGATTCGGCACGAACACTGGCAACAACTGCGACCTGCTTCGCGAAGGCGCGACCCTTGCGCCGGCCTCGGGCAGTGCATCTGAATACAGTTTCGTCCGCAGGGTAGACAAGGGCCAGACCATAGATGCCGGTGATAACGCCACCGACTTCATGGTGGTCTCAACCACACCGAACACCATCGTAGGCAGCAATACCACGCCGACCCTGGGCGCGCCCGGGCCTGAGAACGCCACCGGCGCTCGCGGGCCTGTGCCCTGTTCTATGCCTCCGGGCGCTGCGAAGTTCGGCAGAGACTGGGTGGATTCGTCCGTTGGTGCAGGCACAGCGCCTAACACCGTACGCGACAACACGGCCGACGCGCCGAACAATTCGACTTACGGCACGCTGGACATACGCCGCAAGTTCACCAACAACACGGGCGGAACCGTGACAAGGCTCAGGTTCAGAATCATAGACATGAGCACGAAGCCTTCCGCCTCCGGCATAGCAGACCTACGCGCGCGAACCTCTTCTACCATCGTGGTCGGTAGCGAGACGGTCGACGGCACAACGCTTGAGGCCCCTCCCGCACAGGCGGAAGGAGGCGGCGTCAACTCTACGCTCGGAGCAACCACTGTGACTTCGCTTGCCAATGGGGCCAGCGTCAACCTGCGATTCCTCTTCGGAGTGCAGCAGGAGGGCGATTACCACATAGCAATCGTTGTCGAGACCGTGACCGGCGGCAGCATAGGCCAGGACATCTGGCAGCTGAAAGGCAGCACCATCTCCGGCGGGCACACGGACGGCGGCTGTAACACTCCGCCCGTGGCGAGCGCCGGAGACGACCAGACGGTCGAGTGCCAGGGCGGCGCCACTGCCGTCACACTCGATGGCTCGCTCTCATCCGACCCGGACGGCGACACGCCGCTCGCCTACGAATGGCGCGAGGGCGCTACGGTGCTCGGCACGACGGCGCAGCTCAACACTTCGCTCTCGTTCGGCCCGCACACCCTGACGCTCAAGGTCACGGATCCGAGCGGCGATTACAGCGAAGACACGGTCACGGTCAACATCGCTGATACTTCAGACCCGCTCATATCTGCTCCGCCTAACGTCACCGTTAATACGGGGCCGGAGGCTACTACGTGCGGCGCTGTCGTCAGCGACGAGCAGCTTGGCGAAGCAACCGCCAGCGACGGCTGCTCTACAAACGTTACAGTCACGCGTGACGGCGTGCCCTCCGGAAACAACTTCCCGGTAGGACAGACCATCATCACCTACACGGCTGATGACGGCCACGGTCATACCAAAAAGGCTTACCAGACGGTCACCGTCATAGATAACACGCCGCCGAGCTTGAGCGTTCCGCCTAACCAGGAGGTTGACGCTCCGGCCAACTCATGCAGCGCGATTGTTGACCCGGGCACGGCGACCGGAGGCGACAATTGCGGTGCCGTCACGATTACGGGCGTGCGCAGCGACAATCTGCCGCTCGACGCGTCGTATCCCGTGGGCATAACTACAATCACCTGGAAGGCCAAGGACGGTGCGAACAACATCACTACCGGCACGCAGACCATCAAGGTCAATGACAAGACAGCGCCGACGATAGTGCTCACTTCGGGCACCATTAGCCTGTCGCCGCCCAACCACCAGTATGCGACCTTTACCATCTCTCAACTGGTGTCGAGCGTGTCAGACCTGTGCGATTCGAGCGTTGACATCAACGACGTGGTAATCTCGCAGGTGACCAGCGACGAGCCCGAGGACGCAAACGGCAACGGCGATGGCAATACCATAAACGACATGGTCATCACGCCCGATTGCAAGTCTCTACAGGTTCGCAAGGAGCGCTCCGGGAGCGGAGACGGTCGCGTCTACACGGTTACGCTCAAGGTCAAGGATTCGAGCGGTAATGTGGCGACGGCCGTTCGCAAGATATACGTGCCGAGCAGTGGCCCGGTCGTAGACAGCGGCGCAACCTATACGGTAACGGGTTGCACGCCTTAACCGGCTCTCGCTGCGAGTCATATCGCAGCGAGCGGACGAACGAAAAGCCCCGGCCCCCAGAGGCCGGGGCTTTTCATTTGTCTCGGGCTGTGAAACTATAACCGGACGGTGCAACCCGTTTGCCTTCGAGTCGCATCAACCGCCAGAAGGAGAAAATTTTCCTATGAAACGCCTGCGCTCTCTTCAAATCATTCTTTTCATCACGGCGATGGCAGTCACCTGCGCGCTCGCGCAGAAGAAGCAGAAGGGCGCGCCCGTCGTGCAGTGCCCGTTGCAGCAAGCGCCCGCCTTGAGGGGCTTTCGACTTGGAATGCCGCTGATGGGCGTTAAGGGAGCATTGGAAGACGCGAGCCTCTTCGACGCCAAGCTTTCAGGCGACAACAAGGTCGGCTCGCGCGCCATACGTCTTCAGGGCTCGGAATTGAAGGGAGAGAACGCGGAGGGTGTGGACGACGTTGACCTCGTGTTTGTGGACGAGCGGCTGGCCAACGTCAAGGTCAACTTCAACAGCGCCATGCGCTGGGACTCCGCGCAGGACTTCTTTACGCGCATGTCCGAGACGCTGGGGCTGCCCAAACCGACCGGAGAAGAGACTAGCGGCTCGAATCAGAGGAACCAGAAGTACACAGTAGAATGCGCCACCTTCTCCGTCACGCTCAACTACTCCTTCGGCGTCACGCCCTCGGTTGCCATCATAGACACGGCGGCGCAGAGAAAAGTCGGAGACCGCAGGGAAAGGAACCCCGACGGCGAAGTCCGCACCATAGACCTCTCGCCCGGCAGACCCAGACAGCCCCCGAAATAAGAGATTAAAAAGCGAAGAGGGATGAGAGCTAAGGATAAATTCCTTAGCTCTCATCCCTCACCCTTGTCCCTGCGCCTTCAGTTCTCTTCGTTGAGCCACTTCTGCCATGCGTCAAAGCTAAACGGTCTTCCCAGAAAGTCTTCAACCAGCCGGGCCGCGGGCTTGGAGCCGCCGGGCGCGAGCACTCTCTCCCTGTAGCGCCTTGCGACTTCCGGCCCGAACATGTTGGCTTTGTTGAACTGGCTGAACATGTCCTTGGCAATCACCAGCGACCACATGTAGGTGTAGTAGACTGCGGAGTATCCGTCCAGGTGCCCGAAGGAGGTTTGAAAGTGCGTGTCCTCCACGAACGGGAACGGCTGGTACTGTTCCGTTATCTGCTTGATTAGCGCGTCGGTATCGACACGCCCGGGCTCGCGGTCATAAATGCTCAGCGAGAGGCGCGCGTAAACCATCTGGCGGCGCACGCGCAGGCCTTCACCGAACTCCGAGGCGCGGCGCATCTGCCGGACAAGCTCTGTCGGGATGGGCTCGTTCGTCTTATAGTGACGCGCGAAGCTCTGAAGCACAGGGGCTTCCCACGACCACTCTTCCAGCATCTGCGAAGGCGCTTCCACAAAATCCTGCTCCGTGGAGATGCCGCCCACGCCTATCCACTTGTGGCGTCCGGCGAAGAGCGTGTGCAGCAGGTGGCCGAACTCGTGAAAGAAGGTCACCACGTCGTCGTGTTCCATCAAACCGGGGTCGCCTTCTATGCCGCCCGGGAAATTGCAGACCAGAACGGCTTCGGGAATCTGCTTGCCCGCAACGCCCGTGCGCACGCCGAACTGAGCGGCGTGGCTGTACTTGCCTTCGCGCGGGTGCATGTCCAGGTAGAAGCGGCCCACAAGCCGCCCGTTCTCGAACATTTCGTAGCACTCGACCTGCTTGTCCCAGACGGGCGCGTCCTTGACCTGCTTGAAGGTCACGCCGAAGAGCTTTCCCGTCACGTCCAGCACGCCCTGCTCCACGCGCTCGTAAGGGAAGTATGGACGCACCGATTGAGTGTCGAAGTCGTAGCTCGATTTTCGCACAAGCTCCGAGTAGTAAGTTGACTCCCAGGCGTTAATGACTTTGGCGCCGGGCACGTCCTGCTGTTTGCGCTTGAGCAGCATCTGGTACTCGCGCTCGGCCCTCTCGCCGGAGGCTTTAACGATGCGGTCTATGAAGCTTGATGCGTTGGCAGACGAGGCGACCATCTTGTCGGCGGTGATGTAGTCGGCCCAAGTCTTGAATCCGACCAGGGTGGCAAGCTCGTGACGCTTGCTGACGAGGCGGTTGAGCACGGCCAGGTTATTCGGAAAAGCCCTGTTGTTATAGGCTATGTACATGCGCCTTCGCAGCCCCTCGTTCTTCGCGTAGGAGAAGACGGGCAGCGAGTCCGGGTAATCAATCGTGAGAGTGATTTTCCCGTCCGGGCCTGGCTTGTGCCGCTCTATGTAGTCTGCGGGGAGCCCCTCAAGCTCCTTCACGTCGTTGACGATGACCGTGCGCTTGTCGTCGCGTATGTTGCGCGAGAACTCCTGGCCTATCAGCACAAGCTCTTCATGCAGCGCCTTAATCTTCTTGCGCGTGGCCTCGTCCTTATCCACGCCCGCCAGGCGGAAGTCCCTGAGCGTGCGTTCCATGTAATAACGCGTCTCGGCGTCCGCGCCGCTCACGTCCACGGCTGAGAGCGCGTCGTAGACGGCGCGGTTGAGCGACAGGTCGGTCGAGAAGGCCGAGACCTTCTGAGAGATTTTCTCCGAGGCCGAGCGGAACTGCGCGTCCGGGTGAACCTCCTCCATCAGCCCGGCCTGCTGTCCGGCCGCGTCCAGATAAAGCAGCACCTCGTCGTAAGGAACGAGCGTATTCTCAACGGTTCGCTTTCCCTTAACGGCCAGCATGCGGTCAAGAGCGGCCTGCGCCTTCCTGAGCCGCTCGTCCTGCAACTTTGTAAACGCGGCCGCATCCGGCCTGGCAGTCCAGAAAGCAGCATCATCGGTTTTGGCTTGCGCCTCGTTGCTCTCGGCAATAAACGCCATCAGCACCCCCGCAAATATCAACATCAAAGAGATTTTTCCCATCAATACACAATCCTCTGGATATTTTTCATTAAGTCAGGAGAGATAATACAGGAAAGCCGCCGGAAATCCCCTCTTCCCCGCCTGAGCTTCGATGAAGCAGGCTATTATCAGGTTGGATACAAGAATCTGCCCATTCAAGCTTGCACCGATAGTAATTCACCGTAGCGGCGGTGAGCCGTTACCGTTTAAGGCTTCCCGGGCTGAACGCTCTGCTCCGGGGCTTCGTTTGTGGGAGCGCTTCCCGGGGCGCGCTCTAAGCGGCTGGCGCTTTCCCATGCGGCGAGCATCGCCCTGTCGTCTCGGAATCTATTACGAACCACCGTTTCCGGATTCTCAAGGTTGCCGGTGGCCTGCGCCTGTATCTGGTCAATCCCGGCGCGGGCATGCATGCAGGCGTGCGCCCGCGCCGGAATTCG
>DASVVZ010000014.1:0-9781 GCA_036389875.1 Pyrinomonadaceae bacterium | reverse complement strand
CTGAGCAGCACCGTCTCCGCCTGGTCGTCAACCGTATGCGCCGTGAGGACAATTCGCGCCCCGTCATCTTCATTACTGATGCGCGCCAGGAATTCGTAACGCGCTCGACGCGCGGCCTGCTCAAGATTGTCCCCGCTGTTTTGTGCGCGCATCCGGACCGCCCGCCGCTCAAGCCTGAACTCGTATCCCAGGCGGCGCGTGAGGTCTTCGACCCACAGGGCATCTTCGTTACTGGTTGGGCGCAAGCCGTGGTCAAGATGAGCCACGGTCAAAGAGATTTCGAGGCTTCGAGCCCTGAGCAGCTCGTCCAGCGACAGAAGCAGCGCCACGGAATCAGCGCCGCCCGAGACGGCCACAATCACGCGCGCATCCTTCAAAGGCAACGCCAGCCGCTTCCATTCCGCCAGCAAGCGCCCCGAAAACCGGCTCAACCTCTTCCTTACGCCCTCTGCCTTCATCCCTGCTGTTTCAGTCTCCGGCAACGGCCCCAGGCTCCTGCGCGCGTCCGCGTGCTCCGCCCGTGACCTTTTCTATACGGCCGTTACTCAGGAAGAGACGGTCGAATATCCACAGGTGCAGCCGCGCCGCTATAAAGCCGAAGGTAGCCATCGCGAGCCCCAGTCCGAACTCCGAGGGAGACTTGCGCCAGTGGAAGAGGCGCTGCACAGGCGGCCCGACTATGCGCAGCAGTATCATGCTCACCACCATCGCAAAAAGTAGTATGAGCGGAATCACCAGCTTGTAAGTCTCCTGCTGTGTTGACCACCTGTTCCATAAGAACCAGCCAAGGGCGGCGACGACGGCGATGCCCAGCAGCGCCGCCAAAATGTTGAGCCAACGATTGAGCTTCCATATCTTGAAGCCCCTCATGTGCGACACCTTTAAACGCTTCTCAAGCTCGGCGTAGCCTTTGCCGCCCTTCATGGCCTGCCTGAGCGCTAAGAACGGCCATTCCCTGGGGCCCACAGGGGAGAGCGGAAAGCCCTCCATGTCGTTCTTCAAGTGTGCCTCTTCTATCATGGCATAGCCGCTCGTCATCAAAGCGTAGGCTTCCGTGTCGGAGAAAGAATCAAGGTCAGTTCGCGTGCCTGCGAGCAGCTTTTGAATCTCCCTCTTCACCTTGTAGCCGGTCAAGTCGCCCTGGGTGTCGAGCGCTCGCGCGTCTTCCGAAATGTCGTAACGGTCGCTGCACTCAAGCCAGTCCACGGGCCTGTCGGACAAATCCTTCTTCAGATGCACAAAGACCAGTCCCTTCAGCAGAGAGGAGCGATGACGCGCGACCAGCTCGTGATACTGCGCCTCGCGCACGCGCGCCATGAGGATGCTGTTCGACCTGGTGGGCACGGAGAGCAACCCGCTGCTGGGGTCATCGAGCGCGTCCATCTGCCCGCTCGCGTCCGAGACTATAACCTGCGTGCAGCCCTGCTCAAGCAGGCTCACTATGCCCTGATTGTCATGCACGCCGCCGTCTACGAGCCTCACGATTATCTCCTTCGTCTCGTCTCCCAACTGGCCGTAGAGCGTGGGCAGCGCGATCGGCTCAAAGAGCGCGGGGACGCATGCGGAAGCTCCGACGGCGTCGCCCAGCCTGATCCTCTTCTTAGTGCGGTAGACGTTGGGCACATCATTGTGATAGATCCGGCGCAGGCGGTAGTTGCTGTCTATCTCGCTGTTTATGCCAGAGGGGGGCTCTCCCATCCACGAGGCCGTGAACTGCCAGTTGTGGCCCGTGTTGAGCGAGGTCGCGTTCAGTATAAGGTCGGGGACTTTGGCAAGCCGTCCCCAGTTGTCATACTTCGGCTTAAAGTTTTCGGGCGCTCCCTTGGGCCGTATCAGGAGGTCTGTCATGTAGCGCGGCTTCGTCCCGTTGCCGTCCTGGATGCGAGAGTAAAGCTCACGTTCGTACAGCTCGCCCGCACGTTTCGTGCGCGAGTAATTCGGGAAGAAAATCATCTTCAGATTTGTAGTCAGCTCGGCCGCGACGCGCGTGCGTATGTTTTGCTGCACGCCTTCCACGAAATCGCGCGTGATGCGCTCGACAATCTCTATATAATCCCTGTAGCCGTTCTCCTTTATCTCCCTGTCCGTCTTGGTCTCCAGCAGCCGCTTCACCTCCAGGTAATAGTGCGCTCCTATGATTGAGCCGCCCGAGACGCAGGAGATAACTTCGACTCTGTGAAGCAGCCCGAGCTCTGCCAGCTTCGCCAGCACGCCTATGTGAAAGAGCGAGGCACGGAAGCCGCCGCCCGAGAGCGCCAGGCCAATCTTTCCATAAGAGGCGGATTCAAGGCCCGCCCCGCTTGTGCCGTCCATCGCTTCCAGAAACTGCCCCAGCACCTGCCTCGCCTCGGCGTCTGCGGAAGACATGCTGCTGCGGCTGCTGCTGTCGCTCGCTTTGGGGTGCAGTTGAGCGAGCGAGGCGAGCTGTCGCGTAGTAGCTTGACGCTGCCACTCGGGCACGTCTTTTACTGCCGCAGCTTTCAGTAGAGCGGGCAGCGCCTCCTTGTATCTCCCCAACCCGAAATATGCCTGGGCTGTAGTGACCTGAAACCACCACTGGTTTTTCAGCCTCTCGTTGCCGGGCTCATTTGCCAGAGCGCCGAGCGTCTTTGTCAACTCTTCACGAATCCCCTCGGCCTCTTTGCGGCGGGACTGCGCGCTTTCCGAGACCGCGCCCGCGCTTTCGGCTTCCACCTCCTCCTGGTAAGCCAGCAGATCCAGCAGGAACGCTGTGTTGATCGCCGTCCAGCCGTTGTCATAGTCCTCGTCCCCGACCGTTTTAGCCCTGTAGCCGCGCCTGTAGAAGTTGAGCGCCCGCTCAAGGTGTTGCTTGTGCGCGTCGACCTCCCACATACGTTTGTATATGGCTCCGGCCTGGCCCAGAGTCTCCTGATCCGTGGTCGTCTTCAGGTTATCCACGCTTTCCAGTATTTCGAGCGCACGCGCAAGACGCGAATCGTTGGGCAGGTCCGGGTCTTTGTAGGTGCAGAGCGAGCGCTGCTGTCCGATCCGCCTGCGCTTCTTAGCGTCCGCGATCTTTCCCGCGTCTATACGCGCCAGAAGCTTTCGCGCCAGCCCGAATTGATTCGCGTCCTTCAATTCAAGGGCCAGCTTAAACTTCTCTTCGTCGCTGGCGGTGCCGCTGCGCAGGATGTCTCTGGCAAGGCGCGCGTCCGCTATTTCCTGTAACTTCCGGGCGGGGCGGAACTGCTCCTCTTTTCTAAGCTCTTCGACGAGCCTGTAAATCTCGTCTGTGTCTGCGTCCTGGCCAAGCAATATCTGGCGCGCCCGCTCCAGGTTGGCGCTCTGCTGTACGCTCATGGGGATCTCTCCTCTGACAGATTGGTGCCGGCCTTACTAATTCGGTGAACGAGTCGCGGCATGTTTTGGCTTGAAGAAGAGGCAACGAAAAATCAACTGGTGATGGAAAAGCTCGCCGGGAGCTTGGGCCGCGAGGTCTCTCTCTGTGGCCTGCGGGAGCCCACATGACTAAAAGCGTGCTCAGCCTATTCCGGCCCAGCTAAAATGTCAAACCTATTTTCCGACGCCGACTGTGATGGCAAAGCTTCCAATCGAATACGACCGTAGGTATACTGGCCACAGGTCGCCCCGCTCTCTTTTATGCGCAGAGACTCACCTCACCTGCTCCGTTTAAGTTATGGGATTTGGCTTATGTCTGCGATATTGCGTGAAAAAGCGGGAGAACCTATTCAAACTATTCTGGTGGTAGACGACTTCGACGACACGCGGCTGATGATGCGGCTGTGGCTGGAGAAGCGAGGCTATCGTGTAGTGGAGGCATCGGACGGCGCGGAGGCGCTGGAAGTGGCCCGGCGCGAATCTCCACATCTGGTCATCATGGACATAGAGATGCCTGAGATGGACGGCCTGACGGCCACGCGACTCATACGCGAGGAAGCTCACTTGAACGACGTGCCGATCGTGGCCGTCTCGGCCTATGGCGCGGAGCACTGGCGCGACAGGGCCCTCGAAGCCGGATGCAACGAATACGTTTCCACGCCCTTTGACCCGAAACAACTGAACGAGCTTATCAAATCGCTTCTTCAGTCGAACTGATATCTTTCTCAGCCCTGAGAGACAATCATGGTTCCAGTGCCTTCGTCCGTGAAGACTTCGGCCAGAAGAGCATTGCGCCGCGAGCCGTTGATGATGTGAGCGCTCTTTACGCCGCGCCGGAGCAGGCCCGTGATGCCCTGCAACTTGGGAACCATCCCGCCCGTGGCCGTGCCGTCCGTCACCAGCCTTTCGGCTTCATCCACGGAAAGGCGCGAGAGCTTTGAAGCGGGGTCGCCCGCGCGCAGGTATATTCCGTCCACATCCGAAAGCAGTATCAGCTTCTCCGCCTCCAGGCGAACGGCTATCTCTGCGGCAATCGTGTCCGCGTTGATGTTAAAGACCATCCCTTCTGAGTCTGCGCCGAGCGACGAGACGACGGGCAGGTAACCCTGCTCAAGCAGCACGCAAAGGAGCCGCGTGTTGATTTCAACCACGTCGCCCACGTGACCGTAATCGACAACGCCGCGCTCGCCCGTCTCGCGGTTCAGCACTTCTCCGGGCGGGCGGCGCTCGGCCTGCACTATGTTGGCGTCAACGCCGGAGAGGCCCACGGCCTCAACGCTCCTGTGGCGCAACGCGGCCAGTATGTCCGTATTAATCTTTCCTGCAAAAATCATCTTGGCCATCTCAAGCGTGGCGTCGTCGGTCACTCGCCGCCCGTTGATGATGGTCTGCTCTATGCCCATCAGCGAGGCAAGCTCGTTCAACTGCTTGCCGCCGCCGTGCACTACGGCCAGTCGAATGCCTACCTGATGAATAAGCGCAAGCTCTTCGGCGAGCGAAGCCAGATTCTCTTTATCCTCCGTCACCTTTCCGGACAATTTGACGACGAAGGTCTTGCCCTTGAATCGCTGTATGTATGGCAGAGCTTCGCGCAGCAAATCCAGCCGCGTTTGCAGAGAAGCATTCTGAGCCTTAGCGTCAATGATTCCGGCTTGCGTCTCGCTCAAAAGTCAGGCCCCTCACTCTCCTAAAAGCTCGGCCATGACGGCCTTCTGCACGTGCAGGCGGTTCTCCGCTTCGTCAATAACTACAGAGTTGGCCGAGTCAATCACGCCGTCCGTGACAATCACGTTGCGGCGAACCGGCAGGCAGTGCATGAAGAGGCCGGCGCGCGTGCGCCGCATCTTCTCTTCGTCAACTAGCCAGGACGAGCGAAAGGGGGCGCGCTCCTTCAAATCCTCTTCCGCCCGGCCGTAAAACATGCGGCTTCCCCAGCTCTTGGCGTAAACGACCTGCGCGCCGTCGAATGACGCCTCGACATCATTGGTCACCGAAACGCTGCCGCCGTTTGTCTCAGACTGTCTCTGAATCTCTTCCATCAGCTCTTCGTCCAGCTCGTAGCCGGGCGGGTGCGCGATTACCAGGTCGTGGCCCATCTGCGCCGTGGCCAGCGCGAAGCTGTTAGGCACGGCCATAGGCAAAGGCTTGGGATGCCAGGCCCAGGTCATAAGGACTCGCTTGCGCCCCTCTCCCAGCTTCTCCCTTATCGTCATCATGTCGGCCAGCGCCTGACACGGGTGATGCATGGCCGATTCCAGATTGATAAGGGGGACCTCGCTGTAGCGGGCAAAGGCCGCGAGCACTGGATCCACTCTCTCCTCTTCCCAGTTTCGCATGGCCGCGAAAGTCCTGACGCCGACCGCCGCGCAGTATCTTCCGAGCACGCGCACGAACTCTGCCACGTGCTCGGTCTTGTCCGCGTCCATCACAGCGCCCGCCCTATGCTCAAGCGTCCAGCTGGTGCCGCCCGGCTCAAGCACAACGGCGTTCCCGCCAAGCTCGAAGACGCCTACCTGCATAGAGGCGCGCGTGCGCAAAGACGGGTTGAAGAAGACCAGCGCGACGGAACGCCCCTCAAGCGGGCGGGCCTTCTCCGCTCCGCGCTTGAACCTGAGCGCCGTCTCTATCAGGCCCTCAAGCGCAGCGCGCGACCAATCACCTGTTGTCAGAAAATTTCTCAGCATCAATCAACTCTCGGTGACAACTCCTGCCCTACGCGTTCATCTCCTTCAGAGCTTCTATAAAGAGGTCGATCTCCTCTTTTTTCAAACAGAGCGGCGGAAGCAGTCTCAGCACGTTCGGGTCGCTTGACGTGCCGGTGATGATTCGTCGTTCGAGCAGCGCCTGGTGAACGGGCGCGGCCTTTTCCCTGAACTCTATGCCGAGCAGAAATCCGCGCCCTCGCACGCGCGCCACCTGCGGCACCTCAGCCAGCCGCCCGCGCACGTAGCTTTCGACTTCTCGCACGTTATCCAGCATGGAGTCTTCTTCAATCGCCTCAAGCGTGGCCCTGACGGCGGCCATAGCCAGCATCCCGCCGCCGAAAGTCGTGCCGAGGTCATTCTCTTTAATGTGCGAAGCTACGGCTTCGGTCACCAGGCACGCGCCCACGGGCACGCCGCTCCCCAGAGCCTTTGCGAGAGTGACGATGTCGGGAACGACAGAAGCGCCCGCTTCGCTCCCGGCAAAGAACCACTCGCCCGTGCGCCCTACTCCCGTCTGCACTTCGTCGTAAATCAGCAGAATGCCGAGCCTGTCGGCAAGCTCTCGCAGCTCTCTATAAAATTCCGCTTCGGCCTGCCTGACGCCCGCCATGGATTGAATCGGCTCAAGCATAACGCCTGCGACCGATTCGTCCGCGACTCGCCTGACAGACTCCATGTCCCCGAACTCCGCCTCCAGGTGGCCTGGCACAACGGGACGCCCGAGCTCTCTATACTTACCTAGAAAAGTCGCGCTGATGGAGTCGGCCGTGCGTCCGTGGAAGCCGCCCGAAAAGGTTATAATCTTTTCCCTTCCCGTAGCCATGCGCGCCATACGCATGGCGTTCTCGTTGGCCTCAGTCCCGGAATTACAGAAGAAGGCTTTAGAGAGCGGCGCGGGCGCTAAACCGACCAGCTTCTCAGCCGCACGCGCGCGCACCTCCGAGTAGACGAGGTTGGAGTAGAAGAGCAGACTGGATGACTGCTCTTTGAGCGCCTCCACGACTCGCGGGTGGCAATGGCCCGTGGCCGCGACGGCATGACCGCCGTACAAATCCAGGTAACGCTCGCCGCCAGCAGCATAGAGCCAGACGCCGGACCCGCGCTCCGCCACGAGCGACATCTTCTTATAGGTGGCCAACTGAAAGCGGTCTTCGCTCGCCTTCACTTCCGATAATTTTGAAGCCTCTGTAATCATCTTAATATCAAGCGATGAGTACTGAGTAAGAACTTCTCGTCTTTAACTCAGCACTCATCACTAATCGCTCATCACTTTTTATGGGTTTGTGCCCGGGAGAATCAGCCCCGTCTTCTCGTCTAGTCCCGCCATCAGGTTCATGTTCTGCACGGCCTGTCCGGCCGCGCCTTTGACCAGATTGTCCAGCGCCGAGAAGACCACAACCTGCCGCCCGCGAGAGGCTATGCCTATGTCGCAGAAGTTGGTAGTCTTGACCCAGTTAATGTCGGGCGAGCCTTCTACCAGCCGCACGAAGAAGCTCGCCCGGTAAAATTCTGCGAAGAGGGCGCGCACTTCGTCCGTCGTCATCTCACTCTTCGTCTCGGCATAAATCGAGGCGAAGATGCCGCGCGCCACCGGCAGGCTGTGTGTCATGAAGACAAGCTCGCTCGTCCAGTCGCCTAAAGTCCCGAGCGCCTGCTCTATCTCTGGCACGTGCTGGTGCGTGAACGGCTTGTAGGCGTAGAAGGAGTTCATGCGCTGCGGGTGATGAGTGTTGGCGGCCGCCTTTGCGCCCGAGCCCGAAGAACCCGTCTTGGCGTCAACGATGACGCGCCCGTCGAGAGCGCCTGCGGCCACAAGCGGCGCAAGGCCGAGCAGCGTCGCAGTGGCGAAGCAACCGGGATTGCTTATAAAACGCGCCCCTCCAATCTGCTCACGATTGGTCTCCGTCAGGCCGTAGACGAATTCCGGTTGAAGCTCGGGCGCGCTGTGCTCGCGCCCGTAATGCTTTTCGAACTCCGCCAGATCGCTTAAACGAAAATCGCCCGACAGGTCAATGGCGCGCACACCTGCGGGAAGGCTAGGCGCTATCTCCATGGCCTGCCCGTGCGGGAGCGCCAGGAAGAGAAAGTCCAAATCGGCCAGACTCTCAAGCTCCTCCGGCGCGCGCGTGAAAGAGAGATCCGTGAGGCCGAGCAGATTGCGATGCACCGCACCGACAGCCTTGCCCGCGTGCTCGTTGGCCGTCACGACAGCGACATCAACATGCGGGTGAAACAGCAGTATGCGCAGCAGCTCCGCGCCGCCGTAACCCGAACCGCCGAATATTCCTACCTTCAATCTCTTCATCTTAAAAATCTATCGAAAGAAGTCAGGCCGCTTTCGCAAGCTTCGACTGCACGATCTTGAAGAGCCTAGCGCCGTTGCGCCGCGCGTTGCCTGCCGGGACGTGAAACTCCTGCTCTATGTAATCCTCGCCCATCTGCGAATCCGTGACAGAGCCAGCTATGACATCCACCTGAATGCCGCGCCGTCGGAAAAGCTCTATCCCGCCCCACGCGCCAACGTAATCCGAGGCGCAGAAGATGATGGCGCTCGTGGCCGCGCGCAGCTGCTCGTCTTCAAAGACCGAGTCGACCGAGTAACCGCCAAGGATTCCGTCGCCAAGCTCTATCACGATCATGTCGGGCGCGCTCTCGTTGAGTCGCGCGATGACGGCCTTGGCAACGGGCGCGAGGTCGCCAGCGCCGACGGTCGAGGGCAGCCCGCAGTCTAGAAAGCTCGCGGTCGCTATCGCCCCGTGGTCAGCCATGTTGAGCGTGTCGCGCAGGCACGCCACGCCCGATAGCTTGGCCGCAGCGACCCTGAGCCCGGCGCGCGTCGCCTGCTTTATAACTTCCGTGGCAGCATAGGTCTTGCCGCTATTCATGCAGGTGCCCGCGACAATGATGAGCGGCGCACTCGCGTTTAAATCATCCAGCAACGGCAGAGCGGCGTCCGAGATGTTGAGCACCCGGCCCGTTGCGTCGCAGGCCATGCCTATGACTTCGACGCTGATGGCGTCGCTCAAGCTGGAATGATGGCCGGTGCAGCGCCCTATGACGCCGCCCATATTCAGCAGATGAAGAAGGTCTCCTGCGAAGACCTCTTCGGGCACGTCGCCGACGAAGCCTTTCAGAGCCCGCCGGCGGCCAAGCACCCCTACCAGAACATCGCCCGGGTTAATCTTCGCCAGCCGCCCCGTGGGCAGCTCCAACTGGTTATAGGTCGCGCTGTCCGAGATGGTGCGCACGACTACTACATCACCGGCGCGCGGCTCGGCGCAGCCCGAGACGACCGCCACTGTCCTGGACAGATTAAGCAGCGACGCAGCCGAGCCCACTTTGTCGGCCTCGACCACCATCACGCTCCGAGCCGCCGCTTCGTCAACCGTCTTCGTCAACACCATCGTTTCGTCCTCCATCTTCATACCCCCCTGGCCCTTTAGCTCATGCCCTTCAGCCTGAGCCTGAGCGCGTTGAGCTTGATAAAGCCCTCTGCGTCGCGCTGGTTGTAGACCGAATCGGCCTCGAAAGTAGCCAGCCGCTCACTGTAGAGCGAGCGCGGCGAGCGCCTTCCCGCGACCACGACGTTCCCCCTGTAAAGCTTGAGCCGCACGTCGCCAGTCACACCGGCTTGCGTCTCGTTAATCAGATTTTTCATCAGCTCGAATTCCGGCGCGAACCAGAAGCCGTAGTAAATGCTCTCCGAGAACTTCACG
>DASVVZ010000013.1:0-5081 GCA_036389875.1 Pyrinomonadaceae bacterium | reverse complement strand
CGAGCGGAAGGTAATAGAGGCGATTAATCCAGAGGTGTACGCGGTCTCGCATCAGGTCAGGAGCATAGCGCCAGAGCACAGCGTCTTCGTGCTGCTGCGCCGTGCCTCTCAGAATCCAGCCCATATGCGCCCACCAACGACCATCGCGCGGCGTGTGCGGGTCTTTGCCCTCTACCTCCGTGTGCGCGTGATGTATGCGGTGCGTGACCACCCAGTTGATTGCCCCGCCTTCGAGAGCAAGGGTTCCGCAAACGGTCAGGAAATATTCGACCACCCTGGGCGTCTTGAAGCCCCTGTGCGTCAACAGGCGATGAAAGCCCATGCCTATGCCGAGGCTTCCGGACACCCACCAGAGAAAGAGTGTGACGAAGAGAGCTTTCCAGCTAAACATAAAGAGCGCCGCAACAGCGCCCGCATGAAAGATTATCATCCAGACGGTAGTAGTCCAGTTGATGCCCTTTGCTCGATTGTTGATTACCGTTTCCTCGCTCATGCAGTCCCCTCTACTCAAAAGTTTTCGCCCGCACTCCTTTTGATGAGCGCCATGCAGGCATGGTAACAACTAATGGCTCTGCGGTTTGTAATAGTTATGTAAGGATCGGCTGATGAACGGGATTCTATGCCGCAAGTATTCAGATAGTTTCAAGTTTCTATCACGGCGGGGCGGTTAGAGCCTGATTTTAATGCCGCCGTTGAAGACGCGCCCCTCTGTGTGCGTATAAATTTCGCTGAAGGTGGGATTCTGATGCGGCGGGAAGACGACCGTGCCGAAGCGCCCCTGCCTCGTGTCCGTGATGTTTTCGGCATTGATGAAGAGGCTGAACTTGCCGAAGCTCTTTTCGCCGAAAATGCCTAACACCCAGTAGGGCCTCGTTCTCAAGCGATTGGTGAGATACTGGCTGCCCGTGTAGTAGGCTTCGATGCCAGCCTTAAAATTCTCCTCCTTCTCAAAGAGCAGCGCGGAGTTCAGCTTGCTTCCGGGCGTGAGCGGCAAAATCTGGTTGCCCGTTAGATACTTCGCCTTGGCGTCCGTGAAGGTGTAGCCCGCGAACAATTTTGCTATACGATAAGAGACCCGCAGGTTCGTCTCAAAGCCTTTGCTCCTGATGGGCTCCCCTGCGTTTGCGAAACCGAAAGCGCCGCCCGGCTGGGCCAGCAGTACCAGCGGGTCTTCAATCTCCGTGTAGAAGAACATCTGGTTGAGCGAGTAGGAGAGGTTTTCTCCCACGGTCTTCCTGTAGTTGAGGTCGAAAGTTCCACCCCGGCTGCGCTCCGCCTTAAGCGTATTGCCTACGGGCAGCACGTTTCTGAAGAGCAGGGTTTCGGCCTCTTCCGTGAAGATGGTAGGCGCTTTATAGCCGAGCCCCAGGCTCAAACGGCTGCTCAGGTTATTGTTGAATCTGTAGAGCGCAGAGACTCTGGGCAGAGGGAAAAGGCCGTAGCCTTTGACGTAATCGAGACGAAAGCCCGCCTCCAGCGACAGCTTCTCCGTAAGGTTGAAGCTGTCCTGAGCGTACCCGCCGAAAGTGGTGCGGCTCTCGTCTCGCGGGGCTAAGGTATTGCTGCTCGTCGGCCTCTCTTTGAAGTGGTCGCGGACGGCGTTGAAGCCTAAGACCAGCACGTGATTCCTGACCGTGCGCAGGTATGAAATGTCAGTGTAGGAATTGAACTGCCGGCCTCTGAAGAGGTAACCGGGAATCTCTATCTCGCGTTTGAAGAAGGCCAGGCTCTGTTTGGCCACCAGGCGGCTCCCGTCCGCAAACTCCCTCTCAAGCTGAAGGGTGGTGATGTTACGCAGCGAATTGTTCTTCTCGAAATACTGGTGCAGCGCATCTCCCTGACCGCGTATGACGAAGACATCGCCGCCCCTGCGGTTCTGGTAAGAGGTCGAGTTCCCAACGACCAGACGCGTTCTATCGTTAAGGTAGAAGAAGGCGCGCGGGCTCAGGGTGAAAGACGTCGTGCGCGGCAGCTCCGTGAAATCGTCCCGGTCAACGTCGTACTCCTTCTGGTAATTGACGGAGCCCAGAAACGTGTAGCCGAACCGCTCAAGCTTCCTCGAATTGAAGACGGAAAAGTCCGTCCCACGGGCCGAGGTCTGATTGAAGAGGATAGACGTGACCGGCTCGTCTACGGGCTCGCGGCTGATGAAGTTAATCACTCCGGCAATCGCGCCTCCGCCGTAAAAGGTGGCCGAAGGGCCTTTGATTATCTCCACCTGCTTGAGGTCAAGCGGCAGAATGTCCAGCAGGCTCAGGCTGCCGGAAAATCCGCCGAACGCCGGAAAGCCGTCCTTGAGCAGCTGCGTGTACCTGCCGTCGAGCCCCTGTATGCGCACGCTCTGCGTGTTGGAGGTGGCCGAAGTCTGCTGCACCTTGATGCCCGTGCTTTCATTCAGAACCATAGAGACGTTGGAAGGGCGCATGTTGCTCTTCTCGTCAATCTCTTCTTCGTCTATGGCCTCCACACGGGTAGGCTCGTCGTCAATCTCCCGGCCCGTGCGAGTGGAGGTGACGGTTACTTCGCCCACCTCATTGGCGACTCTTATGAAAATCAGGCTCTCGCCCGGGCTCGTGAGAGGGAAGGTGAGCTTCAGCTCCCTGGTTTCGTAGCCTGGAGAAAAGACAACGACTGTCTGCTCGCCTTCGGGTATGCCGGTCAGCGTGGCTATGCCCTGAGCATCCGTAGTCGCGGTGACTGCCGTGCCCTTGATAGTCAGGGTCGCGCCCGCGACGGCTTCTCGGGTCGCCTCGTCTTTGATTCTCAGTTCGAACCTGCTCTGTGCGTATGAGACCTGCGCCGTAAGCAATATGGCCAGACACAAAATAAGCTGCTTCATCTATTCACCCGCTTCCGAATTGCCCGGACGCCCTTGCCCGTCTGCAATACATGATTCACCGTATCAATCAACATCCGGCCTGAGTCTACCTGTTATACCGCCAAAGCACCCAGGGGCCTGCGGCTGCTTCCTGTTGAAAGCTGCCGGGCAATAAGGGAAGAGGTCTGTCCTTTCCCGTCAGCACGTAACCGGTTCCGTCCTCCTGCATAATGCCCTGTAGGATTTCGGGCGAAAACGTCTCTATCACCTGATTCCTGTGGCCGAGCCTGTAATGCAGGCTGATGCGTTTGGGATGAAGAGCATACAACACTACGCGCTCGCCGCGCTCAAGGGCCGGGCGCGTTCGCTCGGCCAGCGCCTCCAGCGGCACGGCGTCATACCGGCTCCACGCTGGCAGAAGAAAGTGAGTCGTCGCGGCCGCAATCGTCAGGCTCATCATGAAGGCCGAGAGGAACGTCCTGGAGGTGTTTCTCCAGAAGGCCAGAACAATCAGGGCAGTCAGCAGGAACAGCACGCCGAGCGTTATCCAGTAAGGCGCAAGGCCCGTCAAAGGAGTCAGCTTGAGCCACAGCATCTCTGGCGTCTGCGCCCCTTCTTTCCAGTTAAATATCCATCCAAGCTCTTTCGCCAGCCACGTAGGTGATGCGGGAGGATTGCGCCAGCGCCAGCCGAGTATTCCCGCTATCAGAAGAACAGCCCCGGCCACTGCGCCGCAGACGCTCAGGATAGAAGACTCCGTGAAAGAGAGGCCCTTCCTCACCTCCCATACAGAATCCAGCCTCCAGGCGGACAGCAGCGCCAGCGCCGGAAGCGCGGGCAGTATATAGCTCGACAGCTTATTCGCGCTCAGCGAGAAAAACAGAACGACGACGGCCGCCCACACCGCCCACATGGCCATCACAGAGACGGCAGAGCTCCTTTCGCTTCGCAGTGAGCTAAGCGCACGCCACCAGACCAGAGGCATAAATGCAATCCAGGGAAACGTAGCCAGCGCCAGCACAGGGATGTAGTTCCAGAAGGGCCTGTTGTGTCCGAAGTCCCGCCCCAGAAAGCGCTGCACATGCTGGTGTACGATGTATTCGCGAAAGAAGTAGTCGCCGTTTGCCCACCACGCGGCAACGTGCCACGGCAACGCGAGCCCCATAAAGATGGCGAGCGAGGCGGCCCACGGCACCTGTCTCAGGGCGGCCCAGTCACGCCGCATAGTTAAGAAGATTGCGGCCGCCAGGCACGGCAGCAGAAAGCCTATGACTCCCTTCGTCATGACCGCCAGGCCCATCCCGGCGGCCATCAACAGGTAGCCCCTTCGATTGCCGCCATAGCCCTCAATCCAGCCGGCGATTGCCAGAGTCAGCCATAGCGTTAAGAGGCTGTCCACCATAGCGACACGGGCCAGCCCTACAGCGACTAAAGGACACAGCCCGTAGATAATGGCTGCCAGCCAGCCCGCGCGCACTAATCCTCTTCTCCTTGCCCAGTAAAAGAGGACGAGCGCAGTCAGGGTTGCGGCAATGGCTGAAGGCAGGCGCGCAGCCAGCGGAATCGGGCCTAAAAGACGTATGAAGATGGCCTGACACCAGTAAGTCAGAGGTGGCTTGTCCAGAAAGACCAGCTGGCCGAAGCGCGGCGTGAGCCAATCGCCCGAGTCCAGCATCTGCCGCGCCGCGTCCGCATAAAGTCCCTCGTCAATCAGGTCAATCAGCGGAAGATTATTCAGGCCGAAGAAGCATATAAAATAGAGTATGAAGCTCATCAGCAAGACAGGCGCGACGAGGCGGCCCGCGCCCGGCAGAGCGGTTCTCACTCCACCGGCACCAGACAATTCATGCTTGCTGTCGGCACCTGACATACTTGATGTTTACGGAAACCTTTATCTGCTGACCACAGGCAATCTAAAGCCGCGCACAAATCGACCGGAGCGCAGAGGAGATATTGTATCAAGCCCTCAGGCATGATTGCATGAAATCCCGGCCATACGCGCTCCGGTCAAGATGTTTAGTTGAGCTTTAACTGATGCCCGGTAGAGTTCCAGGCAAAGGCAGCCCGGGGCAAAAACAGCACAAGCGCCTAAGTCAGAAGGGCGAAAAGCTTCCTTTTCATGTCAAACCCTTTCTGCTTCTTCGAGCGGGTAGCTCATCGTTTAACCGCGGGAGGCTTCTGCTCTTTTACAAGGGATGAAAACTGTGCTGTGAGCGGTCTTCCGGCCTTGCGTCGTTTACCGGCCGGCGTGTGGAAAAAGCTC
>DASVVZ010000012.1:0-7098 GCA_036389875.1 Pyrinomonadaceae bacterium | reverse complement strand
CTCCAACGGCCGTAGCCTCAAACGTAGGAAACGGCTCGGGAAACGGAGCGTCGCAGCCGCAGCCCCCGCCGCAGCCCGTGGCTCCGCCGCAGCCAGCGCCGGCGCAGGCCGGTGCAGCCAATTCGCCTGCTGCCCCAGGCTCTAACGGCAACCAGCGCCGGGCCGTGGATTTCGTCAGCGAAGACGATGTGCGTCGCGCCATGCAGAAGGGCGAGAAGATTTACGTCAACGCACGCACCATTATCACGCCCTCCGCGCGCGACATGGGCGAACCGGCCGAGGTCTTTGCGAAAGTCTAAAAACAGTTTTCAGTTCTTAGTTTTCAGTTTTAAGCCGAAGAAGACCGGCCCTGTTGTAACTGAAAACTAAGAACTGAAAACTGAAAGCTGTTTTATGTTTTTAGGAAAAGTAGTCGGCACAGTGTGGTCAACTAAGAAGACGCCCGATTTGGAGGGCGTCCGTTTTTTGATTGTGCATCCGTTTGATCTGGACAATGAGCCCACGAAGAACATAGTCGTAGTGGCAGATCGGCTGGGCGCGGGCGTGGGCGAAACGGTCCTGGTGGCTTACGGCAAGGCCGCACGCACGGCCATAGGCAACCAGGAGATGTCAATCGAAGCCGCCGTCGTGGGCATAGTTGACCGCATGGATATACAGGACACGCGCTCGGAAGAACTGCGCGAGAATGCGCGCGAGCTGAACGCGGGAGACAACGGGAAATAGCCTTTATAATGGCGAATGAAGAGTTGATTTACAGGATTACGCGGGCCGTCTACGGTCGCCTGGGAACGGGGGCCGACGAGCGCGTCGTAGAGCAGCTTGTGACTGACATCTACCGCGCTATAGAGCCCGTGGTGGATAACGGAGGCGGCTCGTCTGCTCAAGCGCAGCAGGATAGATACAGAGCAAGCACTACTGCGCGAGAGCGTGAGGCGCGCGACCAGGGAAGCGAGCAGCGATTGATTGTTTCCGTTTTCGGTCTTGACCATCCGGGCATAGTGGCGGGCGTCTCGCAGGTTCTGGCCGAGGCCGATTGCAGTATCATAGACATCAATCAGACAGTGGTGCAGAGCAAGTTCGCCATGGTCATCATCGCTGACATGTCGCGCGCGCGCGAGTCCGCTACGGCGCTCAAAGATCGCTTCCGCAGAGAAGGCGAAAGGCTGGGCGTACGCATCTACGCCCAGCGCGAAGACCTCTTCAACGCCATGCACAGAATATGAAGAACAGTTTTCAGTTTTCAGTAAAAGCTCAAGTTGTCTTTACTGAAAACTGAAAACTGGAAACTGCTTTTATGGAGCTTGAGATAGATCGTCGTTGTACGGATTGCGGTGCGGCTGTGCGCGCCCGCTCGGCTTTTTGCCCGCAGTGCGGGCGGGCCATGATAACGGACGGTGCCGCAACGCCCGCGCCGGAGCAGAAGAGCGCCGGGCCGGAGCCTGAAGTCGTGCGCGATGAGAAAAAAGATGTAAGCAGCTCCAACAGGCAGCTCAACGTCACGGCCCCTTCCGTGAAAGCCGGCGACCTGCCCTCGCCTGCAGCGCCAAAGGCCGAGCCCATCTCTCACCCGGCGCAGGTGGCGCGCGAGCAGATAGTTTCCGGAAAGGCCATAGAGCCTTTGCCCGAGCCCAGAGCGCGCGGCAAAGGGCAGAGAGTAGTGGGCGCCGCGCGCGACGTTGTGGAAGAACGTATAGGGCCGCGCGTGGAAAAGCTCAAGCAGGCTTCGAACGTCGTCTGGGGAGAAGCTCAGGACGACCCCAACCTGCGCTTTATACTGGTCGCGGTCTTTCTCTTCATACTGGCTCTGGTCATCATACTGCTCGGCACCTATCTCAGATAGACTCTCGGAAACTTCATGGAATACACCCAGGCGGAAATCCTGCAAACCGTGCGCATGACGGAGATGGAGCATCTGGACATACGCACCGTCACGCTGGGGCTTTCACTGCGCGATTGCGCGACCGACTCCCTTGAGCGCACCGCCGAGCGCGTGCGCGAAAAGATAGAGAGCACGGCCGGGCGGCTGGTCTCTACCGTCAACGAGATAGGAGACGAAGTCGGCATACGCATAGCCAACAAGCGTATCTCGCTCACGCCCGTCTCGCAGATTGTCGAAGGGGCGCGCGGGCAGGGAGATCTGCTGACGCTCGCGCACGCCATAGACGAAGCCGCTAAAATCGTCGGAGTCGATTTCGTAGGCGGCTATTCGGCCCTTGTGCATAAGGGATGGACAAAGAGCGGCGGAGCCTTTCTGGATTCCATCCCCGAAGTTTTGTCTAAAACCGACAGGCTCTGCTCATCTGTCAACGTGGCTACCTCGCGCGCCGGCATCAACATGGACGCGGTGCGACGCGTCGGCGAGTTGATAAAGGAGATGGCCGAGCGCACGAGGGAGCGAGGCGGCCTGGCCTGTGCCAAGTTCGTTTGCTTCGCCAACGCCGTCGAAGACAATCCCTTCATGGCCGGGGCCTTTCACGGCACGGGCGAGCCGGAGGCCGTCATCAACGTGGGCGTCTCCGGGCCCGGCGTAGTCAATCATGCGGTGCGTCACGCGCCGCCGGATTTGCCGCTTCACGAATTGGCAGAGCTTATCAAAAAGCTCTCCTTCAAGCTCGCGCGCGCGGGCGAGCTTGTCGGAAGAGAAGCCGCCAGGCGCTTAGGTCTTCCTTTCGGCATCATAGACCTGTCTCTTGCGCCTACGCCCGTGCCCGGCGACTCCGTGGCCGAGATTATAGAAGCCATGGGATTTGAGCGGGCGGGCACGCACGGCACTACGGCAGCGCTGGCTCTTCTGACCGACGCCGTCAAGAAGGGCGGCGCAATGGCTTCCGCTTCCGTAGGCGGGATGAGCGGCGCTTTCATCCCCGTCTCGGAGGATGCCGCCATGATTGAGGCCGCGCGAGTGGGCGCGCTCTCCCTGGATAAGCTTGAAGCGTGGACGAGCGTCTGCTCCGTCGGCATAGACATGGTGGCCGTGCCCGGCTCCACGAGCGCGGAAACCATCGCGGCCATCATTGCGGACGAGATGGCCGTAGGCGTCATGAATCACAAGACGACGGCCGTTCGCATCATCCCGGTGCCCGGCCGTGAAGTGGGCGAGATGGTAGAGTTCGGCGGCCTACTGGGCTCGGCCCCCATCATGCCCGTCAACGCCTTCTCGTCCTCCGGCTTTATACGCAGAGGCGGTCGCATCCCCGCTCCCATTCATTCACTGCGAAACTAATACTCGGAGTGGCCTCATTCATCTCCCGCCCGTTCTGCCGGGCTCGGGCGTTTGGCAGTGCGGCGTCTGGGGCGCGGCGGCCTTCTGGCTTCGAGCAGATCTTTGTGGCGCGTCGCGAGGATGAAGGACAAAGATTGATGTGTGATGCCGAGCCGCTCAGCCGCCCGAGTCACTTTCCCCTGCGACGTATCGAGCGCCAGTCGAATCAGCTTTCTCTCGTAACTTAAAACCTCTTCCTCAAGCGAACACCCCTTCCAGTCTTGCGAAGCCGGCTGCTCGCCCACGAGCGCCGCGTCCGCCTGCCTCGCGTCCATGACGCGTCGAGCGCAGCCGCGCAGCCGCGCCAGGGTCGAAATGTCCTGCGAGCCCGAGAGCCGCTCATCCGCGCCCTGATAAATCGAGAGTAATTCGTCCGCGGGCAGCCGCGCGTGCAGTTCTTCTATCAAGGTGAGCAAAGCCATCCCGGCGGTCTGGAAATCGCCCAACTGCTCGGCCACACTCGCCGCACGCTCAAGCACAGGTCGCGCAAGATTGTCCTCGCCCTCGCGAGCCAGAGCCGCGCCCTGTATCATTAATGCCTCCGGCAGCAGCCCTCGCTCGGCCCCGTCTGCCAACGCGCTCACGGCGCTCGCAGCCGCCCCTTCGGCTTCGCGGTTGCGCCCTTCACTCAGTAGCGCACGCGCCTGCTCTATATCAGCTCTTATGGACAAGCTCTTTATCCTCGGCTACAGACCGGCGTATGGCTGCGACGGCTGAGCCCCTCTGTTTTTTCACCCGGCTGGCCCGGGGTTTACGATACTGATTCGCCGCGCTCCTGAAAAGTTTCCAGCGGAGAATTTCATCGCCGTCCTCGCGGGCGACTCTGTGTTACTATAATGGGCGAATCCTTTATCAAGCTTAAATTTTGTGAGGCACGAAAAGCATGGAAGCGCTTGGCATGGTTGAATGCATGGGGTTGGTGGCGATGATAGAGGCTGCGGACGCCATGGTTAAGGCCGCGAATGTTCAGCTCGTGGGTTACGAGAGGATAGACGCGGGGCTTGTGACGGCCATTGTGCGCGGCGACGTGGCGGCTGTCAGAAGCGCGGTTGATGCCGGGGCGGCTGCCGCCAGCCGCGTAGGCAAGGTGGTCGCAACGCACGTCATCCCGCGCCCGCACGCGGACGTAGATCAGGGCATACCGGTGCTCAAGACCGGCGAGACTACGCGCAAGAAGATATCCGGCTCCGTAAAGGCCAAATGATAGAAGGCGCGTGCCGCGTAGCCTGTGCGCTCGCTTTCGCGTGAGGCGCTGGTGCGCCAACTGTCATGTTTTTACTGCGCCCGCAGCAGTCACTACACTTCTATCTAATAAACCTTGCGGCCCGTGAATGCGGGCCGCTTTCGATTTTTACAGAGACGTTTCCCTTACGGCACTGTGGTTGCGATGCAGAGTCGCAGCAAAGGAGGGAAGCGAAGCTTGAAAAATATCCTGACGGCGATTCTTATCGTCGCCTCTCTAATAATGCTGAATGTGCGGCCGGTCGTCTGCCAGGAAGCGGCAAAGCCCAGGTCGGAAGAGACTGTAAAACAGGAACTGTCGCAGGGCTCGCAGAGCGCGTCACCGGGCCAGAGGCAGGCACAGTCCGCGCCCCTGGACGATAAGTCGCGAAAGATAAAACGGATGGTCGAGAAGATAGGCGTGGCGGGCAGGCTCACGCTCTATCTCAAGAACGACGAGAAGCTTTACGGCAGCGTCGTGCGCTATGACGAAGAGAGCGTGCAGGTGGCCGAAATCGATCTCAAGCAGGTCATCACCATTCAATACCGTAACATCAAAAAGATACGAGAGGATTACGGCAAACGCGACCCCCTCACGGGCAAGCGAAGCAACCCCCCGAAGGGCATCAGGGTGGGTATCGCCGCGGGCCTTCTCTTCCTGGCCGTGGGCCTGCCCATAGTAGTCCTTGCAAGCATGAAAGACTGAAGAAGGGCGAAGGGTAAAGTAAAAAGGCAAAAGTGAAGAAGGCGCTCTTCGGCCTTCCTTCTTCGCTTTTGCTTTTTTGCTTTTACCTTTTGGCTTTATAAAGCGTTATACTTCGCCCGAGCATGTAACTCTGAGCGAGGACGTTTTGAAGTGATTACTACGGTCTGTCTTGACAGCGTATCGAAGGAATTTACCGAGAGGATTCCGGCGGCCGACATCAGCGAGGTCTGCCTTGATGGGAACAAGATTGTCTGGGCAGACGTGGCCGACCCTACCAGCCAGGACTTCCTGGACCTGGCGGAGGAGTTCAACTTTCATCATCTCTCGATAGAGGACTGCCGCAAGGAGCACCAGCGCCCCAAGGTCGAAGAATACCAGGGCTACTATTTCATAGTCCTTTACGAAACTCAGCTCGTAGGCCCAGAGCAGCATCTTGAGCTGCGCGAGCTGAATATCTTTCTTGGACCGAACTTCCTCGTCACAGTCCACAGCCAGCCGATACGCGCCATCAAGACCGCCGAGCGGCTCTGGCACGAGTGGACGGATAGAGCCGAGCACGGCTCGGGGCTTCTCGCTTACCTGCTGATGGACGCGATCGTCGATGATTACCTGCCGCTTCTGGACATACTGTCCGAGAGGATGGACGACCTGGAAGACCAGATTTTCGGAGAGTTCAAGCCGGAAGCCCTTGAAGAGATTTTCAGAATCAAGAAGCAGCTGCTTTATCTTCGGCGCTCCATTACGCCCCTTAGAGATGTCTTCAACACCCTGCTCAGGCGCGAACAGCCGCTCTTTGCGCGCGAGACACACGTCTACTTCCAGGACATCTTCGACCACATCATACGCGTGGCCGATACTATAGACAGCCTGCGCGACATGCTCGCCTCCACCATGGACGCTTATCTCTCCGTGCAGGGCAACCGCATGAACATGGTGATGAAGCGGCTGACCTCTATAGCCACGATTCTGATGTCCGTGACTCTGATCGCAGGCATCTACGGGATGAACTTCCAGCACATGCCCGAGCTCGGGTGGAAGTACGGCTACATCTTCGCGCTCTGCTCAATGGTCTTTGTGGGCATAGGGCTCTATGTATATCTGAAGAAGGTCAACTGGTTATGACAAGAGACACGCTGCATAATCACAACCCGCTCAAGGCAAGTCATGAAGATGCCTCGGCGCTTGCGCCCGGGCTCGCCCCGCTGGAAGAGCAGGAGCGGGAAGCGAGGGGCCGTCATAACGGGGCGATAGTTTTAGACACCCAGGAGCTTAAGCTTCCTAGAGAGCTGATAGAGGAGAGCAAGCCTGCGAAGGGGCTCGGCCTGGAGCCGGTAGTCATCTTCATACTCGCTGTCTCTCTGGCCTTCATAGCCTTTATCGCCTACCTGATTTCCATTGAGCCTCCGCAATAGGGCAGAAGCTAAAGGAAAAGCCGAGCCGCCAAAACAGAAGAAGCGGCGCGAAAGTCGTATCTCTTTCGCGCCGCTTCTTCTGCTTTAGTGATTTAACTCTTTACCGTTTCGGTTATCCCGTCAAGGTCTGCTGCGTGGGCCGGTCGAGCCGGGCTGTGACCTTTGCTGCGTGGTGTTGCTGCCCCGCGTGTTGGGTGCGCCCGTGTTGTTCGTCACAGGCTGGCTCGCACCTTCTTTCGGAGCGGTGCGGCCCGTGCGTGTGAGCGCTATGCGCTTTTCGCCGCCGGGGCCTTCGTTTATCGCCACGCGAATCGAGCGGAAGCTGCCGTCGCGCACCTTGTTCGTAGGGCTGTAGCTGACGACGTACTGCGTGCGCAGGTCGCGTATGATTTCGTTGGCTATGCCGGGCAGCTCAGACAGAGAGGTCGGATAGAAGGCGCGTCCCCCCGTCTCTTTCGCCAGCCGGTTCAGGAAGTTCGTGGCATCTTCGCGCGACG
>DASVVZ010000011.1:0-12459 GCA_036389875.1 Pyrinomonadaceae bacterium | reverse complement strand
CGCCCGTGTGCGCCAGGGCCCGCTGTATGAGATCGACTTCGAAGCGGCTGACTTCCTGATAAAAGTCTATGCCGTTCTTGATGTCGAGCGTGGGCACTTCGCTCAAAGCCTGCACTTCCATCAGAAGTGAAAGGGCCAGATTCTTTAGCTGCTTCGTCTTGCTCTTTGAAGCCACCTCCTCAGAGCCGTCGTCGTCGGCGTGCGCCTCCTCCATCTCGGAGGCGTCGTCCGTCAATCTCACATCTTCATGCTCAAGGGTTGCTGTCCCGTTCATCTTCTTGTCTCCTCTTAAACCTTAGTTCATGGCCTCTCTCGACCATAGCTCGACTATCTTTCCCGATGGAGCCTGCGAGAGAGGGTTTAGATTTGCCTCGTCATTGCGAGCTTCAAGGCTCGCTCCCCTTCTTCGGCGCTACAGTTTTCGCGCCCGCCTCGCTTCGCCGCAGCTCCTTTATCTGCGCGCCGCAGCGCTCCTCTATAGTGCCTGTATTCTTCTGGCTCTGCTCGTCGCTGTCGCCGTCATTGGGCAGGAGCCAACTGCCGTTAGAGCCCTGAAGCAGGTGCCCCAGCTCGTGCAGTAAAATCGTTGCGCGCGCCTCTCTGGTATCGGGCTCAAAGCTGCCCACGTTCGGCACAAGCGGCGCGGAACTCGTGACCTTTCGCTGGTAAAAGGGGCCGCTCGTGTTGATGACCGCCTTTTCAAAGAGGCGATAGTTGACGCCCGTGCGCGCGTTTACGACACGGCGCGTGGGGCCCGACATGACCATGCTCGTCCTAGTGCTTGAGAGCTTGGTTGTATCAAGCTCTGTGAACAGTTGATTGAGGACTTCGACGGCCACGCCGGGGCCGCCGAAAAAGCTGCTACAGGGATTCGGCGAGCTCAGGATGTGATAGACATCGTGATAAGCAGACCTGTAGACGGAGTCCCTCTTGCGCGCAAGCGCCAGCGGCGTAGGCACCGGCAGAGCCGCCCTCACGGCATCGAGACCGCCAGCGCCTCTTTCGCCCTCCGACGCGATATTGTCGTTCAGCCGCGCAGCCACCTCGTACTCTTCCTCCGTGACGGCCTGTGCCAATCCGATTAAAGGCATGACAAGGACGAGAGCGCATAAGCTCAAACATCTGCGAAGTCTCATCACAAACCTCCCGGTTGATTCCTTTGCCGAACAGGGGAGCTTACCCGGCAAGAGAGGAAGCCATGCGTGTAATCTTTGTTAATCCGTGTGACGCCGCGCGAGCCGCATCTCTCTCACTGCGTGCGGCTCGCTCGGATCTGACAATCCGGAGAATCGGATCACACGCGCCGAAGATTACGAGCATTCGCATCAAGGCGCAGGTGTTTTGTGACGGAAGGGCTAAGTGGCGGGACAAACTGGCCCGTGAGAGTGATAATTTACTGGCCCAGAATGAAGGAGCACGTTGAAAGACGAAGGATGAAAAACCGTAAGGCTCCGGACGGAATTTCGTATGAGGGATCTTCTACAGGGCAGACTCAAACTACACGCGTGCACACGCCTCCCGGGCCTGCGGCACGCATCCCTTATGACGAACTTTTTACATGCCGGGTGCACGCGCGTTTCCAACGCGCGCGGCTCTCCCTGTAGAACAGAACCCCGTCACGCCCTAGAGGAAACGTCCCAGGGCTTCCTGCAGGTTCTCGCGGTAGTTGCGCGAGAGAGTGAGCTGCGTGCCGTCCAGAAGGATGACGCGATACTCGCCGTGGAACCAGGGCTGTAACTCTTTAATCCTATCTATCTTCACGATTGAAGAGCGATGAATACGCAGGAACTTTTTCGGGTCGAGCTGTGCTTCAAGGCTGCTGATGGTCTCGCGCAAAAGGTGCGACTTCTTGCCCGTGTGGACCGAGACGTAATTGCCTTCGGCCTCAATCCAGTCTATGTCGTCGGTATCCAGAAAGAAGACGCGCCCGCCCGATTTAATCACCAGCCGCTCAAGGTATTTCGAGCCTGCCTTTAGCTCTTCGAGGATGGCCAGTATGCGCTGATCCATCTGGCCGTTTCTGGACGTCAGGATGTGCTCCTTGGCGCGTCGCCACGCAGAGTCGAAGCGCTCGCGGTCAAAGGGCTTCAATAGATAATCGAGCGCGTGCACCTCGAATGCTCGCACGGCATACTGGTCGTAAGCGGTGACGAAGATGACGTGCGGCATGTGAACGGACTTCAGGGCTTCAAGGACTTCGAAGCCGCCTATCTCAGGCATCTGGACGTCCAGAAAGATTAAGTCCGGGCTGTGCTCCTGGATGGCGTCTATGGCCTCGCGCCCGTTGACGCACTCGGCAGCGACATCCGCCTCCGAGTCGTCCTTGAGCATCTCGCGTATCATCTCGCGCGCCAGAGGCTCGTCGTCCACCAGAAGCACGCGAATCGGCTTCCCGTCTGACATAGCTTTTTCACCCTTGTCTGAAGCTAGAGACTCCTCTGGCCGGTAAAGAGAGTTATCCCTTTAATAGTAGAAACACCACGTCCCCGTAGTTTGTGGCAAAAATCTTCAGGATGTTGCACGAAAATCAGGCTGCCCGTTGTTTATCTTGCGAGGGGATGATGACGGGTTTCCCATTTTTCGCGGGAATCTCCAAAGTCACCACTAAACCTCCGCAGGGATCGTTCATCAGCTCAAAACGGTGTTCCGCGCCGTAAAGCCTCTCCAGGCGCGTCTGCGTATTGGCTAAGCCTACCCCTTTGGTAAACAGGTTTTCGTCTTTTCGATTCACGGGAAGGCCCGGACCGTTGTCTCGTACCTCTATACGAAGTATTTTATCCTCTTGTTTCGCCTTAATAATTATGTGTCCGGGCGTGGAGCGCGGGGCAATTCCGTGGCGTATGGCGTTCTCGACTATGGGCTGAAGGATGAGGTTGGGGACTTTTGAATCCAGCGCGGCAGGGTCTATCTCGACTCTTGTCGTGAGCCTATCCTGAAAGCGCACGCGTTCTATCTCAAGGTAGCAGCGCAGGAACTCTATCTCCTGCTGGAGCGTGACTTCCTGCGTGCCCGAGTTCTCAAGGGTCAGGCGCAGAAAGTCTCCGAGCCGTGTAATCATGGTTCGGGCCTTGTCCGTGTCGCGGCTCAGGAGGGCCGAGATGGAGTGCAGCGTGTTGAAGAGGAAGTGGGGCTGGAGTTGCATTTTCAGGGCCTGCAACTGTGCTTGCGACAATTGCGCTTCCAGTTGCATGGCCCTTAACTCTCCCTTTCGGTAACGGTTGTAGTAGCTGAAAGCGTAGGTAATGATAGTGACCAGAAGATAAATGCCTATGCCTTCGCTGAAATTCTCTACGACGAAGCGCAGCGCCCTGCCCACCGGATAGGGCCGCCCCACTCTGTAGCCGTAGTTCAGATAAAGAAGTAAATGGCCGCTCCAGGTGACGAAGGTGCTGAGGGCCAGGCTCGCCAGCACATGAAGCGATAGGTGCCAGCCCAAATGCTTTCGCTCTATGGGAAAGCGCTCGGCCAGCCAGAGGATAACCGGCGTGGCGAGCGCCCAGAGGTACGCCCAGGTCATTTGCAGATAGATGGCGTAAATCCATTCCACCGGCCTGTCCGAGCGGTACATGGAGAAGTAGAACTGGCATGTGAAGACCAGGCCTATGAAAGTCCAGACGCCCCAGATGAGGGCCAGCCGAGCCCAGGGCTTGTGCCACCAGTGCCTGCCCTCATTCTCTAACTCCGCCGGATTGCTAATCGTTTCCATCATTCAGGGGCTCTGTCATTCATGAGAGCGTGCGAAATTGTAGCCTGCCCATTCTTTACGCGCACTCCTTTGGCCGGGATGTGGCTCCGTTCGGCGTGCCGCCAAGCTTCGGGTCGCGCGCGGGATGAACGGATGATGATTAGGCAAGCTTCCACCCTGCTAACACAAGCGGCATGTGATGAGGCGGCTTGGGCGACGGATGAAGCGGCCTCAAGACGTGACAAACTGGCGCGCCCCGCTTACATAGAAGCGCCGATGAATCTAATTCACTGCTCCCGCCGAAACCATCAGATGCTCTCTCATGCCGATTTGGTTTACGCCCCAGGGGAAAAACTTTTGCCTTGCCCTGTGGGTAGCCGCCGTTGAAAATATATTCGAACCTAGAGGGGGACGCTCTTCCTATCTTGAATGCGTTGATTTTCATCTCCCTATGACTGAAGAAAAAGCTGAAGCGTTGAATCTTCGCGGGGAAGCGATTGCGGGCGTGACGACCTTTTTCACCATGGCTTACATAGTGGTGGTCAATCCCGCGATTCTCTCTACGGAAGGGACGGGTCTCTCCTTTAGCGGAGTGCTGACGGCGACCGTTGCGGTCTGTTTCGTGATGACGCTCCTGATGGGCCTCTACGCGCGGCTGCCGTTTGCGGTGGCGCCCGGCATGGGCATCAACGCCTTCTTCACCTACACGATTATTTTGGGCCGGGGCGTGCCGTGGCCTGCGGCGCTGGGGATAATCTTCTGGGCGGGCGTGGCTTTTCTGATTATCTCCCTGACGCCCGTGCGCGTGACAATCGCCCGTGCCATTCCGGCCAGCCTGAGGATTGCGACCGCGGCAGGCATAGGAATCTTCCTCACCTTCATCGGCCTGAAGAACGCTGGCATTGTCGTGGCCGACCCCGTGACCTTCGTGAAGCTGGGGATGCTTGACCGGACGGTGCTGATGATGATTGCGGGGACGGCGCTCTCCGTCTGGCTGCTTCATCGCAAGAGCCCGTTCGCTTATCTGGCCGGAATATTTTTCGTGACCCTCGCGGCCTGGGGCCTGGGGCTCATCAGAGCGCCCGAAAGGATTTTGAGCGCGCCTGATTTCACGAGCGTCTTTCTTAAGCTGGACATACAGGGCGCGCTCAAGCTCTCGCTTCTGCCGGCCATCATCTCCATACTCTTCACAGACCTTTTCGATTCCATATCGACTTTTATAGGCGTGTCGCATGCGGCAGGGATGCTGGACGAGGACGACTACCCGCGAAACCTGAGGGAGGGATTGATAGTGGATTCGTGGGCGACTCTCGGAGCGGGACTGGCCGGAACATCTTCCGGCACGGCCTACATAGAATCGGTCGCAGGCATTGAGATGGGCGGGCGCACGGGCTGGACCGCCGTCTTCACGGCGCTCTGTTTCCTGCCCTGCTTTTTCCTCGCGCCACTGGCGGGAGTCGTCCCGGCTTATGCGACCGCGCCGGTTCTGCTCCTGGTAGGCGCATCCATGTTCCGCAGCGTCGGACAGCTCTCTTTCGCTCGCATGGAGGAGGCGCTTCCGACCTTTTTGACAATCATACTCATCCCCCTCACCTTCTCCATCACGCAGGGCATACTGTGGGGCTTTGTCTCGCACACGAGCCTCTACATTCTGGCCGGGCGACGCCGAGAGATTCATCCAATGATGTACGCGCTCGCGCTACTCTCGGTAGCCCTGCTGCTGCTTGAGCACGGGAAATTTAATTAGGGACGGATTAAGCGCGCGCGACGCCTTGGCGAGCTTCGTTCAGCACTTCGATTAAAGCGCGCACGTCGTCCGATTGTGTTCGGTAGTTTGTGACGCAGGCTCTTAACACCGCTCGGTCGCGCCCTATGCTCGTGGTAGAAATCCAGGTCTTGCCGGACGTGACGACCTCTCTCGCCACCGCCTCCAGGTAACTCGCCTCTGTGCCTTCCCGGCTTCTCCCGTCAACGAAGCAGGCCACTGGAAGCGGCGTGCGGTTGACGACCTGCCAGTCTGAAGCTTCAAGCTCTTCGCGCATCAGGTGGCCCATGGCGGTTTGATGCCTGATGGCCGCAGCGTAGCCTTCCCAGCCGGCCACGGCGAGCGAGAGGAAAACCTTTAGCCCTATGAAACGGCGCGACCACTGCATGGAATGGTTGTAAGGGTCATGGACTCCGAACTCGCGCGACTCGCGCGGCATGTAGCCGGCAGCGGTGGAAAAGGTCTGCTCAAGAATCCTTTTGTGACGCGTCAGGTAAAGCCCCGCTCCCATTGGCACGGAGAGCCATTTGTGCGCGTCGAAGGTGATGGAGTCGGCGCGCTCTACGGCGTCCAGGGCCGGGCGCAGCTCTTCTACGAGCACGGCCGCGCCGCCCCACGCGGCATCGACATGAAACCAGAGCTTCTCGTCGCGGGCCACGTCCGCCAACGCACGCAGCGGGTCGATGATGCCCGCGCTGGTAGTCCCGGCTGTGCCTACAATCATGAAGGGCAGTTGCCCGGCTTCGCGGTCCAGCTTTACAGCCTCGGCCAGATGCACGGCGTCCATGGCCGAGTTCTCATCCGTCTCGACTTCTCTCACGGCATGCGTCCCCAGACCGCAGAGCCGCGCGGCCTTCAAAAACGAATGATGGCTCTGGCTTGAGACGTAAAAGACCGGCTGAGCGGAAAGAGAGCGGACGCCTTCGCGCGCGAAGGAGGGGAAGTGATGTACGAGCGCAGTCAGGAGAGCCGTGTGGTTGGCTTCCGCGCCGCCGGAACAGAACGTGCCGTCCGTCTCTTCAATCGAGTAGCCGAAACGCTCTCCGAAGGCGCGCACCAGATGACGCTCAACCTCCGCCGCGAAAGGATTGTGGCTCCACGCGGCGATCTGTGGATTGAAGGCCGCGACGAGCGCGTCTGCCGCAATCGAAGCTGTGCTCGGCGCGGGATTAAAGAGCCCGAAGTAGCGCGGGTGGGGCGTGTGAACCTGGTACTGCCATAGGCCCTCTACCACTCTGTCGACGGCTTCGAGCGGGTCAAGCGCGCTCTTGAAATCGAAGGGGGCAATAAGGGCGCGAATCTTTTCCAGGTCAAGTATGGGAGAGACGCGAGCATCCTCGACGCGCGACCTGTAATCTTCGATAACTTCCACGATGCGCGACCAGAGCCTTGAGCGCGCATCACTGTCCAGCATCAGCTTTGAGGATTGAGACATCTGCGGTTTACATGCAGCGGCAAGGCGTTCGGGTTGACGCGCCCATGGGCGCGAAGACGGTTCCGTTCCAGCGATACTCTGTAATCTCGTTGTAGTCGCAGCCCGAGGGCTTTCCGTAAACGCGCTCGACTGTAATCATGCCGTCCGTGACACGTACGTAGTGATCCAGCACGCAGTTGACCGCCTCTTTGATTATCAGAGTTGAGATTAGCGCCGCGCGGCCTCCCCTGAGCGTGTAGATGCGAGCTTCGGCTGATTGGACGGCTTCGGGCGCGCCGTAGCTCAGGACGAAGACCGCTTCGTCCTTGCCGTCGCCCGTCAGGTCGCCGTAGAAGGGGCCGTCCACCATACCGACTTCCCAGCGAGTGCCCGCAGCAACATTCTCGGCATAGAATCCGTCCCTGAGCTTGTAGGTCTTTGCGCCTATGGCGTAGCTGAAGTTGCGAAAATCAATCTGCCTTATGTCTACTATGCCCGTCTGGCCGGAGGCGGAAGAGGCGCGCGTGTTGCGCCGCGTCTGCGCCGGGACAACCGAAAAAGCCAGCAGGCATAAGACCGCTGGCGCGACAATCAGCCACGACCGGCTATAGCTCCCTCTCTGCATAATTCCCTGCACTTTCCCCTTGAATCTTTTTCCAGAAACCATAGGTTCGATTCGATGCAGAAGTCAACTTGCTCCCGATACAAGACAACTCACCGCCGCAGAAGCCGGAGAGAGACGCAAGAGGGGGCGCGGAGAAAAGCTTTCAACACTCTCTCTACGCTCGTCTCTGCGTTTCTCCGCGCGTCTGCGGCGGTGAGCTGCTTTTTACTGCGCCTCTTCGCTGACCACTTTACCATTGACGATGACGCCCGTGACGTGACTGGTGTATTCGAAGGGGTCGCCGTCAAAGAGCGCCACGTCCGCGTCCTTGCCCGCTTCCAGAGAGCCGACGCGATTGCTTATGCCTAGTATCCGCGCGGCGTCAATCGTGATGGCCGAGAGAGCGTCCGCGAACGAGAGGCCGTTGGCCGCCGCCACCCCGGCTTCAAAGAGCACCACGCGCACCTTCGGCACGTAGGTCTCGTAGCCGCTCTGAAGCGCAATCGGAATCCCTGCTCGTCGCAAAGCAGCAGCCGTCTCCATGCTCAGGTTCTCGGACTCGCCCCCTGCACGCTCCATGGTCGGATGTACTATGACTGGAACGCCCGCCGCCTTTATCTGGTCTATGACAAGATAGGCTTCGGCTGCGCCGTCCAGCACCATCTTGATGCCGAACTCCTTCTGCAAGCGGAGCGCCGTGATGATGTCCTGCGAGCGGTCTGCTGAAACCAGAAGTGGTATCTCTCGGCGCAGCACGCCGGCAAGGGCTTCCATGCGAAGGTCACGCGCGGGCTTCTGGTCTTCCTTCGCCGTCGTCTGCTTATTGAGGTACTCGCGCGCCTTCAGAAACTCGGCGCGCAGCATGGCCATCTCTTTGGCACGCGTGCCCGGAGGCTTGCCGCCCTGCCCGAACCCCGCAGGCCCCAGCGTGGCGGAAATCATGGCGGTCGGCACCATCACCGCCTGTTCCACGCTGTCTCCAACGGTTTTGACAATCATGGTCTGGCCGGAGATGAGCGCGCCCGGCGCGTGGCCCGTGTGAACGGTGGTGATGCCGAAGCGCCTGAGCCATTCGACCAGCCGCTCGCGCGCGTCGTAAGCGTCGAAGGCCCGCAGCTCCGGCTGAATAGCCCCTGACAGCTCAAGCTGGCTCTGGTCCGTGGGCTGGTTCAGATAACCGGAAAGCCCTACGACCGAGCGCGCGTCAATCAAACCGGGCGTCACGACGCGCGCCCGCAGCTGCCTGTAGCTAGCGGGAATTTGTATCTGGTTGGCCGCGCCCACGCGCTCTATCTTGCCGTTGTTGATGAGCACCACGCCGTCCTTGATTGGCTCGCCGGCCATGGTGTAGACGGTATCGCCGCGCACAGCCACCTGCGCCACCGCCCGGGAAGAGAGCGCCGCGATGCTGAACAGAAGAAGAGCGAAGATGAAGAAGCGGCGTGCGCTCCACTCCGTAGATGTATAGGTATTTGATTTCATCGGCTGCCCACCTCCCCGTCGAAACAGTCAAGGTCGAAGACCTCGCCGCGGCCAGCGCCGTATCCGCCCGTGGCATAGAGCCTGTCCTTCGGGTCGTTACGGTCAAAGACGCGCGCGCCCTCCACGTAAGTTTCCTGAACCTGCGTGTAGACGCTCAAGGGGTCGCCCGACAGTATGATGAAGTCCGCATCCTTTCCCGCTTGCAGCGAGCCGACCCTGTCCTGCACGTCAAGGATCATGGCGTTGGCCATGGTCATGGCGTAGAGCGCCTTGTCGCGCGCCATCCCTGCGCGCACGGCCATCCCGGCGGAGCGCAGAAACAGCCGCGAGTCCGTGATGTAGTCGTCCGTGTGAAAGCCCACGAGCACGCCGGCACGGTCAAGTATCGCGCCCGTGGCCATGTTCATGTTGATGGCTTCGAGCTTTCCGCCGGGGCTGTCGACGACGATGATCGAGCAGGGAGCTTTGGCACGCGCAATCTCTTCCGGCACCTTCCAGCCCTCCGAGACGTGATGCAGCACGACTCTAAAGCCGAACTCCTTCTGTAGGCGCAGCACCGTCAGAATGTCGTCGTAACGATGCGTGTGAAAATGTACGACGCGCCTGCCTTCAAGAACTTCGACGAGCGTTTCCATGGCCAAATCTCTCGCTGGCATCTTCGACGCATCGCCCTTGGCCCGGCGTATCTTTTCACGATACTCCTGCGCCTTGACGAAAGCCTCGCGTTGCAGCGCAGCGCTCTTGGCGCGCGTGCCGGGGAAAGGGCCGGGCGAGTTAGGGCGCAAGGGGTTCGTCCCGTTAGCCATCTTCAGCCCGCCCATGTAATTCCCCTGCGCGTCGCGTATCAGCAGGTCGTCGATGACGTTGCCGCGCCTGAGCTTCAGATAGAGCGTCTGACCGCTTGAGAGATGGCCCGAGCCGGGCATGACGTTGACGGTCGTGATGCCTCCGGCGCGTGCCCGCATGATGCTGGAAGCACGCACGTCTATGGAATCGAGCACGCGGGCCTCGGGCTGAATCGGGCCGGAGTTGTCGCCGCCCGCGACGCTCCCTACGTGGCTGTGCGAGTCAATCAGCCCAGGCATGATGAACTTGCCTGCGACATCACGAACCTCCGCGTCAGCAGGAATCTGCACGGAGCCGCGTGCGCCTACGGCAACGATTTTTCCACGCGAGACGACGAGCACGCCGTTCGGTATAGGCGCTCCCGCGATCGGAATTATCTGAGCGCCTACGAAGGCCAGCGGCTTCTCGGCTTGCGCGCTCGAAGCGGGCGCAAGAAGCAGAGGGCCCGCACCTACAACGCACGACAGCACGCAGACCAGAGCGAGAAAGGATTTCATCGATCTCTCCTTCGGATGGAATTTTTTTGCGCGATTTGTAGAGCCTGACCGCAGGATTCACGAATTAACGTGATTCTGTCAAGGGAAGAGGCTGCCGGGCGAGACAACCCGGGGCTTTGACCGCTATACTGCCGACTTTCGAGTTGTAGCTTATTTCTTTCGCAGAGGAGCCTTGCAAAGCTGCATGTTCAGGATAAGCTTCGTCGCGTTACTTCTCTTCGTCCTCATTCTTTCGGCCTCGCGGATCTCGACGAGCCATCCGGCGACCGCGTATCGGTTCTCGCACGCTGGCGCGGCCAGACTGGCCTCGCTCTGCGCGCAGGGCGAGCAGGTGGTGTGGAGCTGCGAGACGGTGAGGGAGAGAAAGCTGGCCTCCATCTGTAGCTCTAAGGAATTGGACGCAGAGCGAGGCTACGTGCAGTACAGGTTCGGGCGCGTGGGGCGCGTCGAGCTTGAGTTCCCGAGCAGGCGCGCGGCGAGCCAGTCGGCTTTCAAGTACTCGCGCTACACGCGGCCGCTCGTGACCTACCTCAAGCTTGAGTTCTCCAACAATGGCGTCTCTTACACAATCAGCGACGATTCGAACGAAGAAGAGAGGCCCGCGAGACGCGACGCGGCGATTATAGTCAGGGATTCAGACGGCAGCGCTAAAGAAACTACTCTGCGCTGTCGCATGCCTGTCACGGGGAGCCTGATGAAATTGGAAGGCGTGGTGGAGAGAAAAGATTAGCGGCCCGGCCTTCTAATGACTCTCTTCTAAATCGCGGCTCTCTTAATCGGAGGGCTTGGTGGCGGTAGGGGACGGCCTGGGCCTGACGCTGGTGTTGGCGTTGTTGTTTCCGTTGCCGTTCTCTTCGTCATCCACATCTCTGCGGCGTCTGGACTCTTCCTGCTGAATCTTTGCCTTCTCGCCCCTGTAGATGCTGTTGAAGCGGTCCAAATCCTCTTTGGCTTTGTCCAGTGCGTCGCTGGCTCTATAGTTACTCGGGTCAAGCTCCGTAGCCTTCTCGAATGCTTTGACCGCATCCTGATACTGGAAGAGACGATTGTAGGCCACGCCAAGCTCGTAGTACATGTCGGCGTTTTCAGGCTCAATCGCCACGGCCTTCTTCAGAGCCGCGACCGCTTCCAGATAAACCTTCGGCGCTTTCGCCCTGTCCTCCTGGTAGTTCCCCAGCCTGACGAGCGCCTGTCCCAGTATGTAGTAGCTTTGCGCGTCCTTCTGGTTCGTCCGCAGATACTTTTCATAAACATCCACGGACTTCTTGAAAGACTCTTCCGCCTCGTCGCGCTTGCCCGTAGCCATGTAAGCCAGGCCGATTCTGAAATAGGCTTCGCCGTTGTTCGGGTCAAGCTCGATGGCCTTCTTATAAGCCTCTATGGCCTGTTCGTCCTGGTCATTCTTGTAAAGCTCGTTGCCCTCGTTCAAAAGCCTCTGCGCCTGTGTCTGCTCCTGCGTGGGCACGACGCCGTTTCCGCTAAGGTTCGCGTTCGCCTGTGTGTCGACCGCTTGCTGGCCGCCGGACTTACACGCAACGAGAGCGCAGGCCAGGCACAACGCGAACAGGGCCGACAGAAGCAGCCGCAGCCCCTCTGTTTTATCCGGGGAGGAGAATTTCCGAGCATTTGTCATAGCGTGTCTCATTCTTACGCCAAACTCTGTCGGAGAGTCAAATCCTGAAAAGCTACGGCGCCCCCGCGCAAGCCATTTCAGCAGCAGTCATGCTAAAATCACCCTCTTCCTGAAAAAGCAGCTTGATGAAGATTTCAGGATTGACCGAAGGCTTACATCTGCCGCTCGGGATTTTTCGGCTGAAGCCGGACAGAAAGAGAACCAGATATGGCAACCTACACACCGCCGCCCTATTTTCCGCAAAGCTCTCTAGCGCCCGCAGACAAGAATCGCTACAGGAAATTCAAGCTGATGGTCTTCGGCCTGGCCCTGCTCCTTCTAATAGCCCTGGGCGGCGCTATAGTCGGCCTGATTTATCTGGTCAGGTGGCTATTCTAAAGCACGCCCGATTCGGTCAGGCTCCTGACCGGATTACTGTCAAATTGCGTCAGTTCTTCCATTCTTTCTGACCGAACAGATAAGATTTACACCCGGCCGTCCTTCCCCTTAAAATTTAAGTCTCTTATCTACGCCATTTAGCTTCGGGGCCGAGT
>DASVVZ010000010.1:0-3652 GCA_036389875.1 Pyrinomonadaceae bacterium | reverse complement strand
TTATCCCCCACGTAAAAACAGTTGTCGGACGAGTGCTCTTTACGGCTGGCGGCCGGAGGCCGCGGTCGCGTAAAAGAAGTGCACTTCAGGCATCAAACTTATCGAGGAAGGTTTTGATGAAACGGCTGCTACATCAATCTACTGCCGCAATTCTTATGCTGGCTTCAGCCTCTTTCGCGCTTGCCCAGACGGGCGGCGCCGGCAGGGTGGGGGCGGGCAACAATAATCAATCGAGGTCAAACGTGTCGAATCAATCCAGGATTCCGCCGACTCCCATAGAACAGTTCACGCTGAAGAATGGCCTGCGCGTGGTCTTTAACCGCGACAGGGCGATTCCGGTCGTATCCGTCGCCGTCTACTACAACGCAGGCTCGCGCAATGAAAAGCAGGGGCGCACGGGTTTCGCGCATCTCTTCGAGCACATGATGTTTCAGGGCTCGGAGAACGTGCCGAAGGCCGCGCATTTCCAGTTTATCTCGAACGCCGGCGGCGACATGAACGGCAACACTACGACCGAACGCACAGCATATTTCCAGACGCTTCCCGCCAACCAGTTGCCGCTGGCAATCTGGCTGGAATCGGACCGCATGCGCTCGCTGGCGGTGACCAAGGAGAACCTGGATAACCAGCGAAAGGCCGTGCAGGAAGAGAAGCGCATGCGCTATGACAACCAGCCGTATCTCAACGGACTGCTGCGCATCAACGAGATGATTTTCAAGAACTTCTCGAACTCGCACTCGACCATAGGCTCGATGGAGGATCTGGACGCGGCGAGCGTTGAGGACGTGCAGGAGTTCTTTCGCATCTACTACGCACCGAACAACGCCGTGCTGGTGCTCTCGGGCGATTTCGAGCCTGGCGAGGCGCGCGCTCTGGTCGAAAAGTATTTCGGCACAATCCCAAGGCAGTCCGACCCGCCCATGCCCGAGGTCTCGGAACCCGACGCAGTAGCCGTCAGGCAGGACACCTACAACGACAGGTTCGCTCAGATTCCGGCATTCATTCTCGGCTGGAAGGTTCCCGCGCGACGCACCGCCGATTTCTACGCGCTACAGCTTGCGGGCGACCTGCTCTTCGATGGCGAAAGCTCCCGCCTTTATCAGAAGATGGTTAAGGGCGAAGAGTCTGTCCTGACGATTCAGGGATTTTTCGGAGAGCGGCGCGGCCCCTCTTCCATGTACATCTTCGCGCTGCCCAAGCCGGGCAAAGAGCCCGCGCAGGTGAAGCAGACCGTCCTGAACGAGATTAAGCGGCTGGCGACGGAAGGCCCTACGGCCGAAGAGATGGAGAAGCTGCGCAACAGCCTTCTTAACGACGCCGTGCGCGGTCGTCAATCGTCGCTCTACCGCGCTCAGCAGATAGCCGAATACACGCTCTACGATAACGACCCTAACCTCTTCAATACGGAGATTGACCGCTACCTGGCGGTCACGGCTGAGCAGATTAAGCAGGCCGTCAAGCGCTTTCTGGACACGGACAACTTCGCGAACCTGAGCATCGTGCCACGCGGAGCCGCGGGCGCGCCCGCTTCCGGGCCGCAGTCAACGCAGCAGCGGCAGCCTGATTCTCCGCCGCCGACCGTGCCGGACAAGCCCAAGCCCACGCAGCCAGCGCAGCCTGCTACGCCCGTTCAACCCGGACAGACCACGGGGCAGCCGCAGCAACCTACGGACAAGCCCGCTCCGCCGCAGACAGGCACTGGGACGGGACGCCCGTGATTTCAAGGCCGAAGGAGAAAGAGAATTCCAGAGCTATGCTTCAGACAACGACTAAACTAATCCTGAGCGCCGCGCTTGTTTTAAGCGGCTCACTATCGCTCAAAGCTTTCGCGCAGACAAACCCGCAGCAGCAAGGTATGAAACAGACAGAAGACTTTCGCAAGCAAGCTCCGCCGCCGCTGGCGGCACGGCCGCTCAACATTCCAAAGCCGTTCGAGACAACTCTCGCAAACGGTTTGCAGGTGGTCATAGTCGAGGACCCGCGCCTGCCGCTCGTCAGCTACAGGCTGGCGCTGCGGGCGGGTGACGCAAACGACCCGGCCGACATGCCCGGCCTGCTGGACATGGTCACCGGCCTGCTCAGTGAAGGAACGGCCAGGCGCACCAGCAAGCAGATTGCGGACGAGGTGGCGCGCTACGGCGCCACGCTGACGGCCGGAGCGAACGCCGATTACTCTACTGTGGCCGCGAGCGCGCTCTCCACCTACGGCAACGAGATTATGGACTTGCTGGCGGACGTTGTGCTCAATCCGACGTTCCCTGAATCGGAGGTCAATCTGGCGCAGCAGAACGCGCTTCAGGGATTACAACAGCAGCGCTCGCAGCCCGGCTTTCTCGCCAACGAAAGAATGGCGCAGGTCCTCTTCGGCCAGCATCCTTACAGCGTAGTCTCGGCCACGCCGGAATCCATCAAAGCCATGACGCACGACAGGCTCCTGGCCTTTCATCGTTCCATGTTCGTGCCCAACAATTCGGTGCTTATCATAGTGGGCGATGTCAGGCGGGACGAAGTATTGCGCAGAGTCAACGACCTTTTCGGCAAATGGACGAAGGGGCAGACCGACACGCGCCAGTTTCCCCAGCCTCCGGCGCGCACGGCCCGCTCTCTCTACATAGTTGACCGCCCGGGCTCCGCGCAGTCCAACATAGTCATAGCCAACCCGGCCATTAACCGCACGAGCGGCGACTACTTTCCCATGCTCCTGATGAACGTGGTGCTTGGAGCAAACGCTTCTTCTCGCCTCTTCATGAACCTGCGCGAGCAGAAGGGCTACACTTACGGGGCCTATTCCGAGCTGGACACGCGCAGGCTTGCGGGCTCTTTCCGCGAGACGGCTGAGGTACGCGCGCCCGTCACGGGCGCTTCTCTCAAGGAGTTCTTCTATGAGCTTGGCCGGATACGCGACGAGGTGGTCTCCGACAAGGAGATTAGAGACGCGAAGTCGTTTTTGACCGGCGTCTTCCCCCTTCAGATAGAGACGCAGGAAGGGCTGATTAATCGCCTCGTGCAGATTAAGATGTACAACCTTCCGGCTGATTACCTGCAAACCTACCGCGACCGCATCAACGCGGTCACGGCCTCAGACATACAGAGGGTAGCGCGCCAGTATGTCCAGCCTGATAAGGCCGCAATCGTCATCGTGGGCGACGCCGCAGCCATCATGGAGCAGGTCAAGCCCTACGCTCAGGCGGTGGAGGTTTACGACATAAGCGGCAAACGCAAAGAGACGCCTGCGCCGAACATAGTCAGCACGACCGTTTCGGCCAACACGGCTACGACTTCCAATGCCGCCGCAGCCAGCCTGATAGGCAAGTGGGACATACAGATTACAGCGCCCAACGGGGCCAGCATGCCCGCTACGCTGACGGTCAATCAGGAGAACGGAAGACTGACGGGCAAGGTGAGTGGCCAGTTCGGTGACGCCGACCTGACGGACGTGACCGTCAACGGCAATAACTTCGACTCAAACCTGAATCTAAACCTGGGCGGGCAGACCGTGGGGGGCAAGGTCTCAGGCAGCACGGCCAGCGACCAGATGGAGGGGACTATCAACATAAACATCCCCAACGTCGCCCCGCTTCCCTTCAAAGGCTCACGCTCCAAGTAAGGCAAAAGCAGAAGGGAAGAGAGAGAAAAGCGCGCTTTTCTCTCT
>DASVVZ010000009.1:0-27908 GCA_036389875.1 Pyrinomonadaceae bacterium | reverse complement strand
CCGCCCGTAGCCCTGCTTGAACGGGAAGGATTTTTAAGCGGGCGCTTCACGGGCGTTCACGGCATACATATTACCGGGGCGGAGGCGCGCATGCTCTCTCGCAATCGTTCAATCGTCTGCGCCTGTCCGACCACCGAGCGAAACCTGGGCGACGGTGCAATACCGGCCGAGCTTCTCTTCAAAGAAGGCGTGCGCGTTTCTCTGGGGACGGACAGCCACACGCAGATAGAGATGATGGAAGACGCGCGCGAGCTTGAATACAACATGCGGCTATCGAAGCTTGAGCGCGTCGTGCTCGACAGGACTAACGATGCCCCGTCCGCTCTGGCATCAAGCCTCTTCGACTGTGCGACGCGCCACGGGGCTGAGAGCATAAAGGTTCCCGGCAGCGACGGCACGCTCGCGCCGGGCCAGGCGGCGGACTTCTTCACGGTAGACCTTCATCACCCGTCAATCGCCGGAGCTTCCGGTGACGACCTGCTCGCGCACATAATTTTCTCGCTTCAGCCGGCCGCCGTGCGAGAGGTCGTAGTGGGGGGCCGTATGATCGTAGAGGGCGGTCGGCACCGCGCGCAACAGGAGATTACTGAAAGATTCATTGCGCTACAGAAAAGGCTTTGGAGTTAAAGGCAGATGACATTAGGGGAAACGCTTGCGGAGCTTGTCGGCATCAACTCCGTCTCGGAAAATTCCAATCTAGAGATAATCAAATATCTCTCGGCACGGGCCGAGAGGGCCGGGATGCGCGTGCGCCTGCTTCCATACACGGACGAGCGCGGCGTGGAGAAACTAAATTTGATTGCCGTGACGGGCACGGAATCTTTTGACGAGCCCGTTGAGCTTGCGCTCGTAGGCCACACCGACACGGTTCCCTTCGACGCGGCATGGACAGAGGCTCTGAACTTAACAGAGCGCGACGCGAGGCTCTACGGTCGCGGCGCGTGTGACACCAAGGCTTACGTGGCGGCCGCGCTCACCGTCGCCGAGAGTATGAAGAATTTGCGACGGCCGCTCGCGCTCATCTTCACCGCTGATGAAGAGGTCGGATGCCTTGGAGCGAAGAGACTGGAAGAGGCGCGTCTGATTCAAGCGCGCTACGCAATCGTAGGCGAGCCGACTTCTCTCAGGCCCATGCGCGCAGGCAAAGGCTACTGCCTGGCCGAAGTGAGGGTGGCGGGGCGCGAAGGCCACAGCGCGTATCCGGCCACGGGCGCAAGCGCAATCTTTCGCGCCTGCCGGCTCGTCACTCGCCTTGAAAGAATCGCGGAAAAATTGAAGGAAGACGCGCGCGCGGCGTTCGAGCCTCCCCATACTACTCTGAACGTGGGGCTCATTCATGGCGGGACTGCCAAGAACATCATCGCGGGCGAATGCCGCTTCACACTCGAATGGCGGCCCGTGCCGGGACAGAGCGCCGAGCGCGTGCTGGAGCTTGTGGGCGAGGCCGTGGAAGAGGAGAAACGCCTGGACGCAGACTTCGCCTGCGAGGTCAGTCCGCTGCGACTCGACGAAGGCATGGAAACTCCGGCCGATTCCCGGCTTGTGCGATTTCTGGAAGGCGCGTCCGGCAACGCCGCAGGCACAATAGCCTTCGGCACGGAAGCCCCGCAGATGATAGCGCTCGGCGCTGAAGCAGTCGTCTTCGGCCCCGGCGACATACGCGTGGCACATCGCACGGGCGAGTTCGTGCCGGTTGACGAGCTGCACAGGTGCGCGGAGATTCTGCGCCGCGCCGTGGAGCATTTTTGCACCTGATGCCGTGCGGCCGTGCTTATTCTTTTCCGCCTAAAGCCGGGCTTTTAATCAGAGTGCAACCATAAAGAGGCGCCAAATCATCTACAGAAGTGCATTAGCAGATTAACTTCCTATGTTTCATAGAAATACTCAAAAGCTTTTGACATTAGCGCTTGTCTTCCATCTATTCTTCGGCGCTCTTCACATGGGTTACGCGCAGCAGCCGCAGGAAACTCCGCTTACCAATCAGGAATTTGTGCGTCTTCTTTATCAGCTGCCGAAATACCCGCAGACCCGCGATGCGCTGATAGAAGAGGTCAGGCGGCGCGGCATCAATTTCCCCATGACCGACGGCCTGCGCTCCCTGATAGCGACCAAGAGCGGCAATGACGCTCTACTGCGCCGCACTATGGAAGAAGCAGACCGCCGACGCCAGAATCCTTCTGCCTTCCGCCCGCCTTCGGCTGCTGAAGCGAGCGAAGTTTTAGAGAAGGCCCGCGTGGCGACCCTGGCCGCTACGGAATCCATGCCGGACTTCATAGTCCGCCAGCAGATAATACGCTCCTACGCCCTTGGCAACACGGAGAACTGGCAGGTCAGCGACCGCCTCACCATCATAGTCACTTATCGCGCCAACGAGGGCGAAGACTACAGGGTGCTGGCGGTCAACGGCATGCCTCCGAGCAAGGAGGTTAAAGAGGGGCGCTCTTATGAAGATCTGGGCGGCACAAGCTCATCGGGCGAGTACGTCACCATGCTGGCCTCCATCTTTCGCCCCGAGAGCCAGACGCGCTTTCAGGCCGTTGACACGGACCTGCTGCGTAATCGCCGCGCCATCGTCTACGAATTCGAAGTCCAAAAACCCAACTCGCGCCAGGCGCTGAAGACTACCGGCAACCGCTCGGTCGTCGTAGGCTATCGCGGTCGTGTCTGGATAGACCGCGAAACCTACAGGGTGCTGCGCGTAGAAGACATAGCCACGGACATCCCCGCGGACTTCCCCATACGCGCCAAATCCAGTCTGACAGACTACGACTGGGTAACAATCGCAGAGCGACAGTATCTTCTCCCCACGGCCATCGACCTGCGCATGACGGCCCTTATAGAAGGCCGCAACCAGCTAATACAGGCGCGCAACGAGATACGCTTCCGCAACTATCAGAAGTACGGAACCGAGGTGAGAATTATAGAAGACGTAGGAGACGAAGAGACTACTACGCCGGAGGAGCCTCCGAAACCGGAGAAAAAGCCATGACCTGCCGCAACTTCATCTGACCGGAGGTTGAGCAGGGACATAACTATATTCGCCGCCGTGAGAGCGAAGAACGCCGCAGCCCGCGCAGCCGGTTTTGATACTCAATTTTCCCTGCGCCGGCTCTACGCTCCAGCCTCTGCGCATCGTGTCATCTGCTGGTGATAAGGCAGGAATAAGTTGAACAGGCGGATTCGCAAAATATCTTGCAAATGCATTGAGGACGGGTTAAGCTCTGGCCTGTTCTTTAAACAGCCTCCTCGCCGGGCTCCGCGATACCTTATCCGGCGACTTTTTCACACACGACGGCCTAGCCGCCGATTAACCACTTATCGAGCAGCCTGTAGACCTATATGTATGGGTCGCTAAAAAAGCATATAGATCATGCTATCGAGAAGGTACAGTGTAATCTCCGTCACAGAAACCTTGGTCGCCACATCGCTATTTGACGTTTCATTAAAAGTTGCACCTGGTGTGTCTATGCTCCCTGTTACTGAAGATTGAGTTGTCGGCGGAGGGCCGGAAACGCTTGGCGTTTGCATATCTCCGCCGAAAGCAGTAATCGAGAGTGCTAATGTAAGCACAACACTGATGTAAAGGTGCTTGAGTTTCCTCATTTTTAATCTCCTGAGCATGCGTTTGTTTGTAAAGATTTAAGCTAGGAATGAACCTAACGAGAACAAATAAGCGGGCGCATCATAGCATCGTATCGCAGTATTTACGTAGGCTTGCAAGAAAGTTGCAATCACATGGAAAGGTAATTTATACATGAACTTAGACTCCTCTCTACTACAAAGGCTCGCTAATCCAGACCTCGGCCGCGAAGAGAGCGTGCGGATTCGTTGTGAATTGGCTAAGGAAATGGAGCTGGCAGGTAATTACGAGGCTGCTCGTGAGGCTTTGGGAGGCGTCTGGGGCCGTATAGGCGAGAAGCCTGATTTAGCGGGGCTGAGTAATTTTTTATCAGCAGAGATTCTCTTACGCACGGGGTCATTAACCGGATGGATTGGCAGCGCACGACAGATCGAAGGTTCGCAAGAGATTGCCAAAAACTTCATCAGCGAAAGCATAGCTCTCTTTGACGAGCTTCAGGAACTGGAAAAAGCTTGTGAAGCACAAACAGACCTTGCCATCTGCTACTGGCGAGAAGGTGCGTTCGATGAAGCCCGTGTCGTACTCAACAACGTGCTTTCACAACTGGCCGGCGAAGGGAGCCCGCAAGAGAGAAGGGCCTTGCTTAATCTCGCCGTCGTAGAAGAATCAGCCAAAAGACATCACGACACGCTCCGCATACTGCTGGGGGCCGCGCCGCTGTTTGAGTCTATCGACAATCACACGCAGAAGGGCGGATACCATAACCAGCTTGGCAATGTCTTAAAAAATCTGGGCGCGGCAGAAAAGCGCAGTGACTATATTGACCGCGCGCTGGTTGAATATGCGGCTGCGAGCTTTCATTTCGGTGAGGCCGGTAACGTGCGCTACAAGGCGCGCGTAGAAAACAACCTGGGCATTCTGTTTCTGACTAGCGGTAAATTTGCGGAGGCGCATGAGCACCTGAATCGCGCCAGAAGACTTTTCGAGACTCTTAAAGATAAAGGCAGCATGGCGCAGGTGGATGAGACCCGCGCGAGGGCGTTTCTGGCCGAAGGGAGGAATACCGAAGCTGAGAAGGTCGTGCGGGGCGCCGTGCGTATGCTGGAGGAGGGCGGAGAACAGGCGCTTCTGGCGGAGGCTATCACGACCTGGGGCACCGCGCTGGCACGCCTTGAGCTTTATGAAGAGGCGCGCGAGATGCTTGAAAGGGCGTGCGATGTAGCTTATCAGGCGGGCGATAATGAGGGGGCGGGAGTGGCCGCGCTGACGCTTCTCGAAGAACTGAGCGAGCGCGTCGGTCGTGAAGAGAAGCTGGGAATTTACGAGCGCGCGGATCAGCTGTTGTCGCAATCGCAGCATCCGGGCGTTCTGGCACGCTTGAGGGGGGCGGCGAGAAAGGCGCTTTCAAATATGCAGGCGTCGCGCGGCCTTCAGGCAGAGAAACGCTGGCCAAATTTCGTCTACGCCTCTGCCGAGATGGCTGAGCTGTTAAAGCGAGCGCACAGGATTGCTACGACGACTCATCCTCTTCTGATTTCAGGCGAGACGGGGACGGGCAAGGAGTTGTTGGCGCGGCTCGTGCACGAGTGGAGCGGGCGGGTCGGGGAATTTGTGGCAGTCAATTGCGCGGCGCTTGCGGACGGCATGGTCGAGTCGGAGTTGTTCGGGCACAGGCGCGGAAGCTTTACGGAGGCGGTCGCGGATTACCCAGGGCTTGTGCGACAGGCCGCAGGCGGGACTCTCCTTTTAAACGATATTTCAGAGCTGAGCCCGGGCGCGCAATCAAGGCTGCTGCGTCTGATTGAGCACGGCGAAGTGCTGACACTGGGCGAGTCCCTGCCCGATTATGTGGACTTGCGAATCGTCATCACCACCAGCCGTGACCTTAAGAGACTCGTCGAGAAGGGCAGTTTCCGCGAAGACCTTTATTACAGGCTTCAGGCTTTTCACGTAGAGATTCCGCCCCTGCGCGAGCGCCCCGAAGACATGGAGGCGCTAGCAAAACATTTCATCACGGATGCGCTCGCGCAGGGCTCTAAAAGGGTCGTCTTTACGCCCGAAGCCGTAAGCGCCATGTGCAGGCTGCCGCTGGAGGGCAACGCAGCGCAGCTGCGCTCGCTCATTGACCGCACTCTTCTGGCGGCGGAGGACGGCTCAGTCATCACGGCGGAAGCTGTGGAGACGGCGGGGCTGCGGCGCACGCTGCGTTCCAGCTTTGCCAATCCGTGGGAAGGCTTTTCGCTAAAAGAAGAGGTGCGACGCTTCGAGGCGCGCTTTATCGAGCTGGCGTTGAAGGAGGCCAAGGGGCGCGTGTCGAAGGCCGCGCGTCTGCTGGGCTTCAAGCATCACGAGTCTTTGACTTCGCTGCTGGAGACAAAGCACAGGGAGTTGCTGGACATAAGGGTTCCGGCCACGCCGCGCAGGCGCAGTATTATAAAAGCGGGGCGAACGGAGAAGGCCAAGCGGGCCTGAGCCGCATACAAGCTCTGCTTTCATACACAGAAAAGAAGGGGAGAAGATTTTATCTTCTCCCCTTCTTTTCTTCTGGCAGGGTTGTCGAAAACTCACCTTGCCACGAACCTGACGGGCGCGACGGTCGTGTGGGCCTCCGGGTTGTAATAATCGTAGAGCAGGGAGGGCGCGGTCAGCGCGTTGATGCCGAAGCGAGGCCGGAACTTGAACTCGAAAGCGGTTCCGCCTGCGCGCGGCCACAGGTAAACGACCAATCGGTCTGGCAGCAGGTCGTACCTGGTAAAGCTCCAGCCGGACTCTTTCATGGCTCGCTCAAGCGAGGCCCGGTCAACGTCCGCTCCCGGCGGAAGCCCTATCTCGGCCAGCAGCATCCCGTAGCCCCTGAAGGCAAGACGCTCGGCCTGTACCTTGCACGTCACCTCGTTCGTTACGCCCACTTCCCTTTTGTCGAAGCTGACGGAGAGCCTCAGCGCGCCGGCGTTGCTTTGCCGCGTCTCGTCCGCCAGAGCCTGCGCCCACGGGATGTAGTAGTTAGTGACTACCTGGGCGGAGAGGCGTGCGCCGCTTCCCGTGCGCGCAATCTCCACGCGGTTGCTTCCGGCTGAGAGAAATTTGGAGATGTCGTAGGTGAGCGGGCCCGTCAAGCTGCCTGCGGGCGGCAGCGGAATCGTGGCCGCGGGCTTTCCGTTGACGATTACGGTGGCCGTGCTGCCCGCGTTGTCCGCCTGAGCCGGGGAGTTTGAAAGCAGAGCCGTCAGGGCGTCCAGCACGTTGATGGTAGCCTGCGTGGAATACCATACGCCGTAACGGTCTTTGCCCTTCAAGAGGAAGAGCAGGCCGCGACTGATGAGAGACTGCATCTCTTCATCATCTGCTTTTGCAGTGCGCGCGAGGGCTTGCAGAGCAAGGGCAGTCGTCTCTATCCGACCGGCCAGTCCCCACCCGTAAAAAGGCGTGTTGGTTTCCAGAGACCAGTAGCTTCCCTCTCCTTCTTCATGAGCAAGACGACGCAGACGCGCAGACGCGCGCTCGGCTCTCTGATTGTCGCCCGCATCCAGCGCGGCCAGAATGTAAGAGGCTATCAGGTAGGGCTCGTCCGTCTCCTCGACTCTGCGGTCAAGGAACTGTAACGCAAGCCGCAGAGCATCCTCAGCGGTCTTCCCGCCCTGCGTGTCGGAAGCGCCGCTCTTTGCGCTTTCCTTAACGGAGCGCGCGAGCGTGCGCGCAATGAGCGCCGTGGTCATGGCAACCTGCGTGTCCTTCGCGCTGTCGCCGTACGCGTGGGCGGGCCAGCTGCCGTCCGGCGACTGCTCTTTAATCAGCCACTCACGCGCTTCATCTATCACATCTTCCTCCACCTCCACGAACTCGCGAGCGTCGTTAAGGAAGCGCAGCGCGTAAGCCGTGAGCGCCAGGTCGGCTTCGGAGCGTCCGCCCCAGTAAGAGAAGCCGCCCCGTTCGACGCGATAGTTAAGGAGCCGCTCGTAGCCGCTGCGCAGGTAGCGCGCGGCGCGAGTCCCTATCTTTTCCGGCGGCGAGGTGCCGCCGCGCTTGTATGCTTTAAGCACCAGCAGGCTGGGATAAGTAGAGGAGATGGTCTGTTCGCCGCACCCGTACGGGCGCTCCATAATCGCCTCTATGCTCTCTATAACGTGGCCTATCAGGTTCGGGTAGATTTTAAGCTCGCCGCGCAGAGAGCCATTGATGGCATCGACGGGAATCCGGGTCTCAAGCGTGGCCCTGTCCGCGAAGATGCGGCTGTCGGTTTCGGCTCGATCTTCGCCGTACGGGTGAACGGTCACAGGCTTTTCTATGGCATCGCTGGCCTCTTCGCCAATGGCTGTGATGCGTTGTTTGCCGTCTCTGACGCTGGAGGTCGCGCGGAAGTTGAAGACCTCGCGCGAGGCATCTCCGGCACGCACCTCAGCGCGCTTTTGGGAAGCGCCCGCGAGCGAGAACCACCCTTCGGGCTTAATCTCAAGCGCGACCGATTGCCGCCTGTTCAGGTAGTTGCGAAGCACGACGGGCAGGGCTATCTCGTCGCCTTCGGTCAGTATGCGCGGCGGGTCATGCTCTACGAAGAATGGCTGAAAGGCTCTTATCTCACGCTCGGCCGTTCCAATCTCCCCGTCCTCCGTAGAGCCTATGACGGACATCTTCCAGGTGGTGATGTTATCCGCCAGCTTGAAGCGGAGCAGAGCGCGCCCGTCCCTGTCTGTCTCAAGCGCGGGCTGCCAGACCAGCGTCTCCGGGAAATACTCGCGCAGGCGCGGCGTGGATAATTGGGCGGGTTGCCGCTCCATCCTGATGGCATACCCGACTTGATTGGAGACGCTTGACTCGGTCGTGTTCAGAGTTGTCTCTCCGGTAGAGGTAACAGACACCGTTCCGGTTACGCCTGCGGCGCTCAACGTGGCGTCTACTTTAATCAGCGCGGAAGAGCGCACGGGCACGCCCTCCATGCGAAATACCGTGAAGCCCTGTGCAGACATCGTCACGGTGTAGAGGCCCGGAGGCAGGTTGCGAATGATGTAGACGCCTGAGTCATCGGTCGCGGCGCTGTATTCGGCGGAAGTGTAGGTGTTAAGGGCCGTGACATTCGCGCCCGCTATGACAGCGCCTGTGGGGTCTGTCAGGGTTCCAGTGATGGCGCCCGTTGCGCCCTTAAAGGTTGTCAGAGGCCTGGCGTCTTTCGCCTCCGCGTCTGTTGCAGACTGCTCAAAGGCTATGCTGGTAAAGGTGGCGGCGTTGAAGTCGTCGCCCGTCCCGCCTCTGGCATCCCCGCCCGCGCTAAAGAGCGTGATGATGTAAACGCGCTGGCTCACGGGCACAATGCGCGTGCGCTTTTCCGGCGTGCCGCTTTCGCTGTAGCGCCCCTCTATCAAGACCCGGTCCACGTAGCGCGACTCGCTCTTGAAGCCCGCGATGTAAATCCGCCCGAAGGGGTCGCGCAATTGCTCCCGGTCAATACCGGCTCGCTTCAGCGCCTCTCTAAAAGATGTCTCGTCCAGCGGGAACTTTCCAGTGGATTGCAGATAAGCGTTGAGCGCGTTGTCAATCGCCGCCCTGTCGTCCGTGAAGGAATCCGTCAGCGTAGTCCAGATGGTGAAGTCGTCGGAGCCGTAATACTCCTGCGCGGAGAACTTCCTGTCCGGCCCGCCGCTCTTGATGCGTATGGAAAGCAGCACTCCCATAGCGCCGAACTCGAACCTGTAGGGCTCTCCCCAACGGTCGCGCAGGTCGGCCGCCCCGAGGCCGGCGCGAGCCAGCTCCGACCTGAGCGTCTCTTCGTCGCGTATGAAGCCCTTCGTGCGCGCGTGATAATCGTTGACGGCTTTGTCTATACGCTCGCCGAGGCGCCGAAAGTACGGGCGCGAGAATCTAACCACGCCGAAATCGTCGCGCGTCCCGAACTCCTTGTCCGCACCGGCGCTGATTATCTCGGTCACGTCGTTCTCGCCTTCAGAGGAGAAGGCTGCGCGGTAGGCCATATTCCAGGGGTCGCGCAATTGGTCGAAGTCAAGCTGCGCCTCTCTTAAAAAGCGGCGCAGCGTTTGAACGTCCGAAGGATACTCGGCCATCTTCTCATAGCGTGCATCGAGCGCTTCCTTCACGCCCCTGAGCCGCTCGCGCATCAGCACGCCGAAGACTTCCGGTTGATTCTTCTCGAACGCTTTGCTTTCAGAGCCGACCCGCTCGTATTCCTCGTACCCGGTCTGAAGCAGTACCTCTGCCGCGAGGCTCAGGTCATCCCGTACGGGCTTGCGTCTCAGGTCTAGGCGTTCTAGCTCGCGCAGGCTGATGCCCGCGACCTCATTGTGGCCGTAGCGAAAATAGTGGAAGTAGTTATAGAAGCCATAAGAGGAACTGAACTCCTGATCTGTACGCGCTCGTTCTTCGACCGCCTTGTCAAAGATGACTACGCCGAAAACGCTCTCAAGCGAGCGGCCGTCCGCCGCCTTTGCGCTCAGGGTGGCTTCGGCGTCTTCGCCCGGGCGATACTCGGCCTGGCTGAGCCGCACGTCCAGCTTCAGCTCGCGGTCGCGCGGGTAAAGGATTGTGCGGCGGCCCAGGACCTCCCCGTCCGAATATTGATTCGCCGGTTGCTCATAAAAGGAGGCGACGATAGAGAGCTTGCCGTCGAAATCCCTGCTATACGGGAAAGTGACGGAGCCGCGCCCTCCTTCCAGCCTTACGGCCTCGGAGCGAATCACCCTGAACGCGCTCGTCACGTCCAGGAAGACAATCGCGTCCTCTCTGTTAGAGGTGATGAAGGCGCGAACGGGCTCGCCCGCTCTGTAGATGACCTTGTCCGTCTCTACGCGCACGTTGCTCTCTTTATTGAGCCACATGCCTTCGTCATGGTGGCCCGTGAGGCCCTTCCGATCTCGCGCAGAGAGCTTGACCGTGAGATAACGGTCGACCCGTGGGTCGCCAGCCGCGACCGGCCCCGTCACCTTCGCCAGGCCGTAGCGGTTCGTCTTCACGACAGCAACATTCACAGGCCGTCTGACAGCTTCCACGAGCGGCACGAACCGTCCGTAGTAGCGCGCAGTATTCTCATCAGACTCCTCCACATCCACTGAGACCTCGCACTGCGCCGGGGTGCCGTCCGCGTAAGAGGCCGATACGTAGAAGGCAAGCGGCAGCCCGTGTGACTGCTTGTAGCGGCCTTCTGTGACGTAAACGTGAATCGGCTCTTTGGTCAGACGAAGGGAAAAGCGTCGCTGCTCCGTGCGGTTGGTCGTGGCATCCGTCAGGTAGGCTGCGTAAGTGAGGTCGTTGAAGCGCGAGTAAGATTCGCCGGCGAGGCTTTCGTGCCGGTCCTCCAGATTTATGCGCGCGACGAAGCGGCCCGAAGAGTCCAGCTCTCCCTCTATGGTTTCGTCCTCTTCCGTTTCCCACTTCTGCTCAGTAAAGTTCCAGTGTCGCTCCGCCTCGCGCACCACGCGCACGCGCCCGCGCCTGACCGGCTCGCCAAAGAGATAATCGGCGCGCACCTCCACCTCGGCATTCTGGCCGGGCAGGTAGTAGGAGCGGTCCGCCTTTGCGTTGACGGAAAAGTTCGGCAGGTCGTAACGGCTAATCTTCACGAACTGCCCGTCGCGCGAATCTTCAAAACGCTCATCTTCCAGCTCTACATTAATCTTATAGTCGCCGAGCGGCGTGTTGTCAGGAATCTGCCAGTCGGCAGTGGCGACACCGAAGCGGGTGGTGGTCGAAGTGGCGCGAAAGACCGTCGTGTCGTCCGGGTCAGTCACTGTGAAGGTGGCCGTGGTCGCGGGCAGAGCGCGCTCGTTCGGGTCAAAGACCAGTGCGCGCAGGTGCAGGATCTGTCCAGGCTGGTAGAGCGTCTTGTCCGCGCTGAGCAGCAGCCGCGCCGTGCGGTCAAATTCCAGCGTGGCCTCCGCCTCCTGCTCGAAAAGCTTCAGGCGACCGGTGACGACGACCTCCGCATCTTCCTGAGACACCTTCGCGGGCAGGTTTAAGTCGAGCGCGGCCTGTCCCTCGGCATCGGTCACACCACCGGCCCGAAGCACCACAGGCTTTTTGCCGTCACCTTCCAGCTCCATCTCTGCCGCAAGCTGCACGCCGGCAACAGGGTGTCGCGTTATCGGGTGCGTAGCCTGTACGCGCACGCGGTAACGCGCGCCTTCTCGCGCCTTGCGCGGAGCCGAAACGCGTAGCTCGAAAAGCTCAGGCGTGATTCCCGAAAGCGAGATGACGCCTTCGGCCACGCTCACACTGGCGGCCGCAGTCTCGCCCGCATAAACGCTGTACCGCAGGCGATAAAAGGGTAGCTTCCTCCTGTCGCTCGCATCCAGTTTCTTGAAGTCGAAGGGGAGCGGCACGCGCACGCTTTGTCGCCCGGCGCTCAATTCTTCGACGCCCTCGCCGCGCGCTCTAACCTTGTCTTCCGTGTCAACCAGCTCGAGCGTGACCCGCGCCGAGAGGCTGCGGCCCGAGACGTTCTCTACCGGCAGCATGACGGACGCCTCTCTCTCTACGAAGTGAATGGTCGCGCCCCTTTCGTTGACGCGAAGGATGAGCGGCGCGGCCGAGAATTGCAGCGCGAAGAGGAGCGCCGCAAGCAGACAGAAAGAGAGAATAAGGATGGTTCGTCGCATGGGTCACGGGCCTCCTGTCAAATGCGTAAGCATCAAGTTGTAAACAACCATGAAGGACTCCTGCGCGGCGTCAGCGCGCACCTGTAGCGCGTGCGCGGACTGTCGGACTTCGCAAGCTTTTGAGTCGCAGCGAGCCCGTTCGGACTGCCACGGCTAAAGAGCGAGCTACGCCCTTCCCGCATGCGTAATAAGCTGCGGGTCGAAGACCTGAAAGCCGTGCCGAAGTTTTTTATTGATGGAGCTATCAGAAGCCCTGGGGAGGGTGCATGAAAGCCCCGCTCTTGTAGAAGCGTGCCGTCCGCAGGGCCGTAGGATAAAGCGGGTGCGAGGCCGAGGAGGCACGGAGCACTTGACGGCGCCCTCTCATAGGGTGCGGGCTCCCGAAGCTTCTCATGGAGCTTCTGGCCCGCCTCTCAATATATTCTGAGCCCGTCGGCGGTAGGATGCAGACTTTTGAGATTTAGTTGACGTGCGCTGCTAGAATCAGGACAAAAATTTTTCCGTTTCGATTTCGGCCCTATCCTTTTTGACTAGCCGACTGAGGGCTGCGACGAGCGACTGCGGGTCTACGGGCTTCGTCAGGTGAATCTGAAAGCCTGCGGCGAGAGAGCGCATGCGGTCTCCTTCGCTCGCGTATCCTGTGAGAGCGATGGCGGGCAGCTCTTTTACTTTCGGGTCGAGGTCTGCGCGCAATCTTTTAAGCAGGTCATAGCCGTCTTCGCCCGGCATTCCTATATCTGTGATGAGCACGTCGGGGCGGGCGCGCCTGACGGCTTCAATAGCCTGACCGGCGTTCGCAGCGGTCTCGACCACGGCCTCGCACTGGACGAGAATCGCGCGTAGAAGCTGACGTGCGTCCTCTTCATCATCAACGACCAGAACGCGCAGGCCCCTCAGGAGCGGCGGACATTCGAGCATGGCTCCGTCGCCACGGGTCCCGTGGCCGCCTCCTTCCACCGCCTCATCTCCTCTGATGTTGACGGCCATCAGAGGAAGCTTGACGGTAAAGCTCGCGCCGCGCTGCGGGCCGTGGCTCGCGGCCTCTACGGCTCCGCCGTGAATCTCAACCAGATGGCGCACGATAGCGAGCCCGAGCCCCAGGCCCCCGTGCGACCTGGTGCTTGAGCTGTCGGCCTGCCGGAAGCGGTCGAAGACGTAGGGCAGAAACTCATGGCTGATGCCTATGCCCGTGTCTGTGACGCTGATGGCCGCGTAGGATTCGCTTCGCTCCAATGCGACGAGCACACGGCCTCCCTTGGGCGTGAACTTGACGGCGTTTGAGAGCAGATTCCAGACCACCTGCTGCAAGCGCGCGGGGTCGCCAGGCACGGGGCTCGCCGTGGGGTCGAGCTGCCTTTCCAGCACTATCTCCTTGGCTTCGGCTGCCGGTTGGACGGAATCTATGGCCGCTTCTATGACGGACGCAAGCTCAACGGGACGGGTTTCCAGTCTGAGCTTGCCCGTGATGATGCGCGAGACATCCAGCAGGTCTTCTATAAGCTGGGTCTGCGAGCGCACGTTGCGCTCTATGGTCTCAAGAGCATGTTGAGAAGTGTTCTCATCCAGCATGCGTGTGCGGAGCATACGCGTCCAGCCGAGCATGGCCGTCAGCGGCGTGCGCAACTCGTGCGAGAGGGTGGCCAGAAATTCGTCCTTGAGCCGGTTGGCTTCTTCCGCTTCGAGTCGCGCTTGACGCTCCAGAGCAAGCAGCCGCTCGCGCTCGGTCTCCGCCAGCCTGCGCTCGGTGATGTCAACGATTGAGCTTAAAATGAGGCTGCCTTTATCCGTCTCGATGGGATTGAGCCCGATTTCTACAGGGATTTCCCTTCCGTCTTTGCGTAGCGCGTGAAGGTCTCGGCCGTGTCCCATGCGCCTCGCCATGGGGCTCTCCGAGAAGGCGCGTCTCTGTTCTGGATGCGGGCCGCGCAGCCGCTCCGGCACGAGTATCTCCACGGACTGGCCCACAAGCTCGTCGCGGCTGTAGCCTAAAAGTCGCTCTGCCTGCGAGTTAATGAGAACGATTGTGCCCGCTTCGTCCGCCATCACCATGGCGTTCGGCGCGGCCTCCACAGCCAGGCGGAATCTCTCCTCCGCCTGCTTCTGCCCGGTGATATTGCGCGCGATGGTGGAAGCTCCGATTATCTCTCCGACATCATTCTTTATCAGCGAGATGGTCAGGGCCACGTCTAGCATCTGGCCATCTTTCGCCCGGCGAACGGTCTCGAAATGCTCAATGCTCTCTCCGGCCCTGAGCTTTTCCATGATGCGCGCCAGCTCGGCGCGGCCCTCTTCCGGCACCAGCATGGAGACGTTCTGGCCCACGGCCTCTTCGGTCGAATACCCGTAGAGCATGTAAGCGCCCTTGTTCCAACTGGTGATGACCCCGTCCAGCGTCTTGCCGAAGATGGCGTCTTTGGCGGACTCGACTATGGCGGCCAGCTTCTGCACGGCCTCCTCGCCGCGCCGCCGCTCCGTGATGTCATGAAAGACGAGCACGACGCCCGTTATGTGTCCATCTTCATCTCTGATGGGAGCGCCGCTATCGTCTATGGGAATCTCTCGCCCGTCGCGCGAGATGAGTAGCGTGTGGTTCGCCAGCCCGACGACCACTCCGTCGCGCAGCACCTTTTCTATAGGACTCTCGACGGGCATGCGCGAGGACTCGTTGATGATGCGGAAGACTTCCGGCAGCTTACGGCCGACGGCCTCCTCCAGTGGCCAGCCGGTTAGAGCCTGCGCCACGGGATTCATGAAGGTGACGCGGCCCTCGGAATCCGTAGAGATGACTGCGTCGCCTATGCTCTGAAGAGTCGTGCGAAGATTCGCTTCGCTCAGAAGCGAATTCCGCTCTGCGCCGCGCGCACGCTCCGTCAAAGAAGCTATGACGAGCGCCACGAAGAGGAAGACCCCGAGCTGTAGCATTCCTTCGGAACCGATTAAAAAGCTGAAGCGCGGCGGGAGGATAAGGTAGCTGCTGAGCGCGGCCGAGAGCCCTATGGCCATCAGTCCCGGCCAGCGCCCGCCGTAAATAGTCGCGCCAATAACCGCTATGAAATAGAAGGCGAAGGGGGTACGCGTGTGCTCGGCCTGAAGGAACCAGGTGATAACGGTTGCCAACGAAACCAGCAGAAGGGCAACGCCGTAGCGGAGCAGGGGGGAACGTTTTACATCAGCCATGTTCGAGGCCCAAAACCGGGGAACTTCTGTCTTACTGGCGGCACTCTCCGGCAGCCAGTCTTTAAATTTCTCTAATGGTTCTAATGGCGAGGACTGCTTTTCTTGTGGCGAAGTGCGCCGGGAGCGAATGCCCGCCTGCCCTGGCTGCAAATTCCATTCAAGCTAAAGCGGCCACGATTATAGAGGCAAAAGTAAAAAGTCAAAAGTGAAGAACGCAGGTTGGCCGAAGAAAGAGAATTACCGGCCGCCGGCCCGCGTTCTTCACTTTTGGCTTCTTTCGGGGTTAAGCTTCCGATTATGGCACTTCCTGCAAGGCGGCTGGCCGAGAACGTCGGCGATGATTTTTATGTTGACTCGACCTGCATAGACTGCGACGCGTGCAGGCAAATTGCGCCCGCCACTTTCCGCGACGCGGGCGAGCAGTCGGTCGTCTACGCCCAGCCCGAAACGGCCGAAGAGACACGCCTCGCCCTCATGGCTCTGGTCGCATGCCCCACGGCCTCGATTGGCGTCAGGAAAAAACATGACGTGCGCGCAGGCATTGACGCCTTCCCCTCGCTCGTTGATGAGAACATATACTTTTGCGGCTTTACCTCCGAGGCCAGCTTCGGCGCGTGGAGCTATCTAATCGTGCGCCCGCAGGAGCAGGGCGGCAACATCCTTGTTGACTCGCCGCGCTACGCCTCGCAGCTTGTGAAGAAGATAGAGGCCAGGGGCGGCGTCACGCGCATGTTTCTCACGCACAGCGACGACGTTGCAGACCACGCGCGGCTCAGAGAAAAGTTCGGGCTCGAGCGCATCATGCACGCGAGCGACGGCGCGGCCCGCTACGATATGGAGCGCATCATAGAGGGCGATGAGCCCGTGCGTCTTGACGAAGACCTGACGATTATCCCCGTGCCCGGACACACGCGCGGTCACATGGTTCTGCTCTACCGCGACAAGTATCTGTTTACCGGAGACCATCTGGCGTGGTCGCCTGTGCGCGAGACTTTGACGGCCTTCAGGAGCGCCTGCTGGTATTCCTGGACTGAGCAGACGCGCTCTATGGAGAAGCTGCTGGATTACAGCTTCGAGTGGGTGCTGCCCGGTCACGGGCGTATTCACAGAGACACGCGGGCGGGGATGCGCCAGCACCTGGAGCGCTGTATAGAGTGGATGCGCTCCAAGACCTGAGCAATCTATTGTGGCCCCGGATAAATTTTCTGTTTGCTCGACAGGCGTTTTCGGTTATTATGCGTCCCAGTCTCGTCGGTAGCCCCTCCAGTCGAGACCCGTTTGTTAATGGCCCCACAATTCAGACGCCACTCCGCGTAGGCTTTTCTGTCTACAGACGGGCTGGAATTGTGTGGATTCAGATTTCGCAGTTTAGGTTTTCCCGACGAATCTAATGAGTGCTACTTCCCCTTCTCTTCCTGAAACGCCGCGCCGTGGCGCTCGTCTCTCTCTAGCGAATCCCTTGAAGGGGATAATCCCTAATTGCTTCCCTCTGGAGAGTAAAGAATTGAAAACTTACGCACGTATCCCTCTTATAGCAGCGATGCTATTCGTGTTCGCAGGTATCGGTCATGCGCAAAGGTCATGCCCGGTTCCGCCGCCCTCTCCCTTTCGCCACAACGCTAAGATAGTGACGCGTCAAGACCCCAAGACCAAGCAGTGGAAGGTCTACATGCAGCACCCCAAGAGCCTGACGGGCGGTGGCGGCGGCCCGCTCTATCTGGCCGCAGACTTTGCCTTCCAGGACCCGCGCCTGAGGGTGAAGCCCACGATAGACATCTCTTTCGTCTCTATGTCGAAGACGCCGCGCTTTGAATTCTCGCACGCGCTCTCGCTTCTGATTGACGGCCAGCCCTGGCCCGTCGCCGCGCCCGTTCAATACAGCTCCAACAAGCAATCGGACGGGAATTATCTTGAGACGACGAAGGTAACGCTTACCTACGACAGCCTTGTTAATCTGATACAGGGCAGACAGGTAGCGGCGCAGCTGGGCATGACCAAATTCGAGTTGACGAATAATCATCTGGAAGCCCTGCGCGAAATCGCCAACATGATGATGCCCGGCAACCGCATCAAACCCGGGGGCGGCACGAGGTAAAGCCTTCCGACAAACTTTAATGACAGGCGGGCGCGTGCGGTTTCGCGCCCGTTTTGTTATAAATGAGGCAGTCAGAATTCAGGAGCCGGAATAAAGTGAGTTCTTATTCTGGCTCTTGAATTCTGAATTCTCAGTTCCGTTTTTATATGCAGCCTGAACGCATCAGAAATTTCTCTATCATCGCGCACATAGACCACGGGAAGTCCACGCTGGCCGATAGGCTGCTGGAGTTGACGGGCGCGGTCGCGGGCCGCGATATGGAAGCGCAAGTCCTTGACAACATGGACCTGGAACGAGAGCGCGGCATCACCATTAAGTCTCACGCAGTGCGCCTGGATTACAAGGCGCGCGACGGCCAGACTTACGTGCTTAACCTGATAGATACGCCCGGCCACGTAGATTTCACTTACGAGGTCTCTCGTTCCCTTTCCGCGTGCGAGGGCGCGCTGCTCGTGGTTGACGCCTCGCAGGGGGTCGAGGCGCAGACGCTCGCCAACACCTATCTGGCGATTGAAAACAATCTTGAGCTTATTCCGGTCATCAACAAGATTGACCTTCCCGGCGCTGAGCCGGAAAAGGCCATGGAGCAGATCGAGCACGTCATAGGGCTTGATACGCACAACGCCGTCCTGACCTCGGCCAAGACCGGCGTTGGCGTGGACGAAGTTCTGGAAGCCATAGTGCGGGACGTCCCGCCGCCGAAGGGCGACCCCGATGCTCCCCTGAAAGCCCTCATCTTCGATTCCTGGTACGACTCTTACAGGGGCGTGATAGTCCTCTTCCGCGTCATAGACGGGTCGATTAAGCCAGGCATGAAGATTCGCTTCTTCAACACGGGGCGCGATTATCAGGTGGAAAATCTGGGCGTGAATCGCCCGCGCCCGACGCCCATTGACAGCTTGAGCGTAGGCGAAGTGGGCTTTCTCACGGCCTCAATCAAAGAGGTGGCCGACGTGCAGATAGGCGACACCATCACGTCGAGCCAGAATCCCACGAAAGAGCCTTTTCCGGGCTTTCAGGAAGTCAAGCCCATGGTCTTCGCCGGGCTCTATCCTGTGGACTCGGCGCAGTATGAAGAGCTGCGAGACGCGCTCGACAAGCTCAGGCTCAACGACGCCTCCTTCTTCTACGAGCCGGAGTCTTCGGCCGCGCTCGGCTTCGGCTTTCGCTGCGGCTTCCTGGGCCTCCTTCACATGGAGATTGTGCAGGAGAGGTTAGAGCGCGAGTTCAATCTTGAGCTGATTACCACAGCGCCCGGCGTGCGCTACGTCGTGACGACGACCAAGGGCGATGTGATTGAGGTGGACTCGCCCGCGAAGATGCCTGACCCGGTCAACATAGCCAAGATAGAGGAGCCTATAATTCTTGCGACCATTCTGACGCCGAATGATTTCCTGGGCGGCATACTTCCTTTGCTGGAGGAGAAACGCGGCGTGCAGAAGAAGTTCGAGTACATCTCTTCCACGCGCGTGATGCTCACTTACGAATTGCCCCTGAACGAGATTGTTCTGGATTTTTATGACCGGCTCAAATCCGTCTCGCGCGGTTATGCCTCGCTCGATTATCACTTCGCGGACTACTGGGAATCAGACCTTGTGAAGCTGGACGTGCTCGTCTCGGGCGAGCCCGTGGACGCGCTCTCTCTGGTGCTTCATCGCGGCACGGCCACGACGAAGGGACGCGCGCTCGTCGAGAAGATGAGGCAGCTTATCCCGCGCCAGCTCTTCGAAGTCCCCATTCAGGCCGCCATCGGCAACAAGGTGATAGCGCGTGAGACCGTCAAGGCGATGGGCAAGAACGTGATCGCGAAATGTTATGGCGGCGACATCTCGCGCAAGCGCAAGCTCCTCGAAAAACAGAAAGAGGGCAAAAAGCGCATGAAGAAGGTAGGCCGCGTGGAGATTCCGCAGGAAGCTTTTCTGGCCGTCTTAAAAGTTAACGACTGACGATTCCCCTCGCCCGAAGTTACAACTCAAATAAAGTATAGGAGGTGTTCCCCCTTAATGAAACGCTTCTTAATAATGCTCTTTCTTCTTCTGGCCTCCCTCGCAATCAGCTTTTATCCTCACGCCGAATCGCAGATGAAGATGCCGGGACAGGAGCGTCCGGTACAGCTTCTGGCGGGGCTCGGCAATCATCATCACGCCGTCAAGACCAATAACCAACTGGCGCAGCGCTTTTTCGACCAGGGGCTGCGGCTCGTCTACGCCTTCAATCATGAAGAGGCCATACGCTCTTTCCGCAAGGCGGCGGAGCTGGACCCGCAGATGGCCATGGCCTACTGGGGCATAAGTTACGCCCTCGGGCCGAACATCAATCTGGACGTTGACCCCGAAAGAGAGCGCGCGGCCTACGAAGCGGTGCAGAAGGCTTTGCAGCTTTCCAGACAGGGGCCCGAGAACGAACGCGCTTACATTGTGGCGCTGGCCAAGCGTTATTCGATTGACCCGAAGGCCGATTTGAAACGGCTGGCCGTGGATTTCAAGCAGGCCATGGGCGACGTTGTCTCTCGTTACCCGGACGACCTGGACGCCGCGACCATCTATGCGGAGAGCGCCATGAACCTGCGCCCGTGGCAGTTATGGAAGGCAGACGGGCGTCCCGCGGAAGGCACGGAAGAGATAATAGCCGTGCTCGAATCCGTCTTAAGGCGCGACCCCTCTCACATGGGAGCGATTCATTACTACATACACGCCGTGGAGGCTTCGCCCAATCCCGAGCGCGCTCTGGCCTATGCCCCGAAGCTCCCGCAGATTGCGCCCGCAGCGGGCCATCTGGTGCACATGCCCGCGCACGTCTACATGCGTACGGGAGACTACAACGCGGCCGCGCGCAGCAACGAGGCCGGAGCGCAGGCGGACCGAAACTTTTTCAGGCTGACGGGACGCCAGGGCATGTACCCCGTGATGTACTACAACCACAACCTGCACTTCCTGGCCGTAGCCTACGGCATGGAAGGGCGCTTCGAGGCTGCCTTGCGCGCGTCAAGAGAGCTGGAGGCCAACGTCGCGCCCTCAATCAAAGAGATGGGCATGCTCGAAGGCTTCATGGCGACTTCAACGCTGATGCTGGTGCGCTTCCGTCGCTGGGACGAGATCATGCGGCTGCCTCAGCCCTCGTCCCAGTTGAAGGCCGTGACGGCTACGTGGCATTTCGCGCGCGGGATGGCGCTGGCCTCTACGGGCAGGGGCGCGGACGCTTACGAGCAGTTGAAGCTCTTCAGGAGCGCCGTTGAAGCAATTCTCCGTGAAGTCACCTTCGGTCTGAACAGCGCGCAGAGCGTGATGAAGGTTGCTGAGACTGTCCTTGCGGCCAAGATAGCCACGGCAGGAGGCCAGGGCAGGAAGGCGATTGAGCTTCTGCGAGAGGCGGTAGAGCTTGAAGACGCCTTCGCTTATGACGAGCCGCCCGGATGGTTCCTGCCCGTCAGGGAATCCCTGGGCGGCGCGCTCCTGCTGGGTCGTGATTACAGCGAGGCCGAGAGGGTGTTCCGCACTGACCTCAGCAGGAACCCCCGCAGCGGCCGCTCCCTCTTCGGCCTGCGCGAGAGCCTGAAGGCGCAGGGCAAAACATCTGCCGCCGCCATGATTCAGGCCGAATTCGAGCGCGCCTGGCGCAACGCCGACACACAGCTACGCGTGCAGGACTTATAGAAGTCAAAAGTAGAAAAGCGGGAGGCAAAAGTGTAGAAAGAGCGGCTCCTCGTTCTACACTTTTGCCTCCCGCTTTTTTACAGGGGCCTGATTAGAGTAAAAGGATAAAACCGTGATAGGCTTAGCGCGTCGCGAGAGAGGTGTACGAGCTTGATTCCCCTGCCTTCTCCGCCGGCGAAAGCTTTTCAGGCTTGGGCTAAAAACCTCTACACACACTGAAAGATGCACGTCACACGGGTTGAACTCGAAAACATCAAGTCGCACGTCCACTCCGAATTCAGTTTCGAGCGCGGGACTACGGCCATCACGGGCGAGAACGGCGCGGGCAAGACCACAATCCTTGAGGCTATAGCCTGGGCGCTCTTCGACACGCTCGAATACAGCAAGGAGGATTTCCTGCGGCGCGGCGCCAGGAAGGGCTCCGTACGCGTCTCTTTCATCAGCTCCGTGCCGGACGAGCGTCTCTACACGGTCTATCGCGACACGGGCAACGGCTACTACATATACGACCACGGCCTGAGCATGAAAGTAGCCGAAAAGAAGGTGGACGTTTCCGCCAAGCTTCGCCAGCTGCTCGGCATTGAAGAGCCCGGCACGGACATCAGGGCGCTCTTCAACTCGGCCATAGGCGTGGCTCAGGGAACATTCACGGCCGACTTCCTCAGGCCCGCCAACCAGCGCAAGGCATCCTTTGACCGCCTGCTGAAGGTGGAGGAGTACCGCGACAGCGCCGAGCGGTTGCGCGAAACCGTTAATCTCATAAACGACAGGCTGAACGACGTGAGCGTTCGCATAGGGCGCGCCGAGGGACAGCTTGCGCGCTACGACGAGTTTGTCGCCGAGCATAAAGAAGCAACGCGGCTTGTCGAAGAGTTAAGCGCGCGCCTCTATGAGCTACAGAAAGAGATAAGGACGCGCGAGGCTGCCGTGACCGAGATGGACGAGCGCGAGCGCCGTCTGATGGAAACCCGCCAGCGCGCAGACCGCTTGAACGTGGAGCGCGACGCTGCGGAGCGCAGGCTCAGGGACGTGCGCGTAGAGTTGGAGGCCGCCCTCAGTGCGCGCGCGCGACAGCAGGCTGTCGAAGCCGATTACAAGACGCACCTGGAAGCCCTGGCCACGCTCGCGCGGCTCGATGAAGAGCGTCGTGCCAGAGACCTCTTGCGCGTCCGGGAGGCAGATTGTTCACGCCTGATGGAAGCCTCGCGCGGCGACGTGCGCCGCATAGAGGAAGCGCTGGAGCGGGCTATCGCGGCCGGGGCCGCCATAGAAGCCCTGACGCCTCAAATCACGGAGCAGGAAGAGCTGGAGCGGGAGCGAGAGCGCCTGAGGGATTTACGAGCGCAGGCCATGAGCGAGCGCGCGCGCGTGACGCTGCTTGACGCGGAGCTGAAGGAGCTTCGAGCGCAGTACGAGCAGGTGAAGAGCCGCGTCAGGGAGGCGGAACAGGGAAAGGGCGCGGAAGAAAGAGTAGCAAATCTTGAAAGCGAGCGGCTCGGTATAGAGACGGCCCTGAGCACCACGGAAAGGGCCGCGACCAGCCTCAAGCATCTCTCGTCACAGCGCAGGAGCGAAGAGCAGGAGGCCCTGCGCCTCAGGCGCGAAGTCGAGACGCACCGCACGCAGATAGCCGAGCTTGAGAGGCGCGTAGCCAAGGCTGCCGAAGTCGTTCGCCTGGTGACGCGCGAAACGGAGCTGACCGAGCAGCTGGCGCACCTGCGCGCGGAGATTTCGCGCGACGAGAAGTTCCGCCGCGAAGTCAAAAACGGCCTCTGCCCTATCCTCTCGGAGAAGTGCCTGAACATAGGCGAAGGGCGGACGCTCGAGGACTATTTCAGGGGACAGGAGGCTTCGAACACAGCTCAGCTGGGCGTGCTTGAAAAGGAGCGCGCTGGCCTGACCGCCCTGCTGCGGGAGGCGCGCGAGGCGGAGCGCGAGTTGTCCAGGCTTGAGGCCCTGCGCGCACAGGCCTCCGGCGCGAGCGAGCGGCTGAAGGAGCGCGAGGCTGCCATTTCACGTATAGACGCGGAGATAGCCGCGCTCCCGCCAGCCTCGCGCGAGCACCTGAGCGAGCTGCGGGCAAAGCTCATGGGCGTGGACGGAGAGCTGATAGTGGTGCGCGAGGCGGCCATGCGTTACGCGCAGCTGAAGCCATTGCAGCAGCGCCTCTCGGAGATAGAGCAGGAGGGCAAGCGCAAGCGGGACGAGCGCGCAAGCGTTGCCGCCAACGCCGAAGCCGTGGGCCCGCTTGAGAAGGATATAGAGGAGACGGAGGTGAGGCTGCGCCGTCTCAAAGACCCGCGCGGCCGTGCCTCAAGCCTTCGGGCGGAGGCCGACGCGGAAGCCGCACGCCGCCTTGAGCTTGAAGGCGCGCGTGACGCTCTGCGCTCGCTGGAAGAGAGGATGAGCGACGTTCATCTTCAACTTGAAGCCTACAGGAATCTGGACTCCGAGTGGGAAGCGGCGCGAGGTGGACGCGACCGCACGGCCCGGGCTCATCGTGAATATCTGACGAGCGAGGCGGTCGCGGCCACACTGCCCGCGCGCGAGGCGGCTGTCATGACGGCCGAGGAAGAGGCCGCGCGCATCACGCTTGAAGCCGGAAAGGCTGCGGATGAGACTGAGAGGCTGTCGGCGGCTTACAACCGCGAGCAGCACGCGCTTGAGCGCGGCTCGCTGGCACTGGTCAGGGAGAGCGCGGCGGCCCTCGCGGCTCAACTTGAAGCCGCACGCACGCGCGAGACTTCGCTTCACGCGGAGATCGAGCGGCTATCGAAGGTGCGCGAAGAGATGATTCACGAGTTTCGCGCCAAAGAGCGGCTGGAGCGGCTGGACGAGGCCACGGACTTTATACGAGACACGCTGAAGCAGGCGGGCCCCATCATCACGGAAAGCTATCTCTACAACATCTCGATTGAGGCCAACCAGCTCTTCCGCGAGATAACGGGCGAGGCCAGCCGCGCGCTGCGCTGGTCGCGCGATTACGAAATCATACTGGAGGAAGAGGGGCACGAGCGCTCCTTTCAGAATCTTTCAGGCGGCGAACAGATGGCTGCGGCTCTCTCTATACGCCTTGCGCTTCTCAAGCAGCTATCGGACATACGCATGGCCTTCTTCGACGAGCCCACGGTCAACATGGACGCCGAGCGCCGCGAGCGACTGGCGCAGCAGATAGGACAGGTGCAGCACTTCGACCAGCTCTTTGTTATCTCGCACGACGACACCTTCGAAGGAAGCGTTGACCACGTGATACACGTGGCGCGTGACGGCGACGGAGGCGGCAGTGGCGGCGCTCAGGAGATGCTGAAGCCGGAGGCGGAAGGGGTTAAGGCCCGGGGATGAATAAGAAACAGGCCGCTCATTCTTCCAGCCGACCTCAACCTTCCAAGCTCGTGACCATCTACTGCGACGGCTCAAGCCTGGGGAACGGGCAGGCGGCCACGCGCGCAGCCGGTGTGGCGCTCCTGGGTTATAAGGGATTATGGCGGGCCTTCGGCACCTATCTGGGTACGGCCACCAACCAGCAGGCCGAGATAGCCGCGGCGACCGTGGGCCTCAACTCTCTTCGCGAGCCCTGTCGCGTGCGCGTCGTCACGGATTCACGCTACGTCGTGGAGACCATGTCCGGGCGCTTCCGTCGCAAATCGAATCTGGACTGGTGGCAGAAGCTGGACGAAGCCGCGCGCCCTCACCAGATCACCTGGGAGTGGGCCAAGGGACACGCGGGCCATATCGTACAGGAAGCCGCGGACAAGGCCGCGCGCCGCATTGCCGCACTTGGCCGCGTTGACGATTCAATACTGCGCGACGCTGTTGACAGCGTCGGCACGGCGGAAATAGAGAGCTAAACCTCAAGCTCAGAAGCTTTGGTCTTATCACGGCGGAGTACGTTCAGGGGAAGGATAAAAATTTCTCTTTGGAGGCTCAAAGCATGACAATCAACGCGGTCATAGATTTGTCTCACTTCAATCAGGTAACAAGCTTTGCGGAAATCAAGGCCGCTGGAATCGTCGGCATCATTCACAAGGCGACCGAGGGCCTGAGTGAGTCGGACCCTACCTACATGAGCCACAGGAGCGCGGCCCTGGCGGCGGGCTTGTGGTGGGGCGCGTATCACTTCGCCACGGGCGACGATGCGGTGAGCCAGGCCCAGCACTTTCTCTCCTTCGTCAACCCCGGGCCGCAAGACCTGCTCGTGCTGGATTTCGAACAGAACCCTTCCGGGCCGAGCATGACCGTGAGCGGCGCGGAACAGTTCGTGACCAACGTTCAACAGGCCACCGGGCGCTGGCCCGGTTTTTATTCAGGCTCGTACATCAAAGAGCTGCTGGGGGGAAACAGGAGCGAGACGCTGGCCAACTGCTGGTTCTGGCTCTCGGAGTACGGCCCCACGCCGCGCGTCCCGCCTACCTGGCCGACCTGGACTATGTGGCAGTACACGGACGGTTCCGTAGGGCCCGAGCCTCATTCGGTGCCGGGCGTGGGCAACTGCGACCGCGACCAGTTCAACGGAGACATGGATGCGCTGACAAAGCTCTGGGGCTACGGCGGTTGAAGTCAATGAAAGCTCTTTACAAGTGAGGCAACGCTATAGTGGCTCTATGCCTTCCACTTAATCCGCCTTATCCGGCGAGTCCGTGACGAAGCGGTAGCCTACGCCTCTGACCGTCAGCAAGTGTTTTGGCTTGGTGGGCTCCTCTTCCAGATACTTTCTCAGGCGGACAATGAAGTTGTCTATGGCACGCGTGTCCGTGTCTTCGTGCAGCCCCCAGACGTCTTCGAGCAGCGACTTGCGCGAAACCACCCGCCCCTCGTGCCTGAGCAAATAGCGCAGGACTCCGGCCTCCATCAGAGTCAGACGCACGGTCTGTCCCTGTTCGTTGCGCAGCTCAAGCGCGCCGAAGTCAATCGTCTTTCCGGCGAAGACAAACAGGTCGCGCTCACCGGGGCCTTCCGTCTTTGCGCCGCTTTCCGCCTCTTCCGCGACGGGCTCGACGATTCCTGTACGGCTGGCCGCCGCGCCGCTCTGATCCAGATGAAACCACTGGCGGCGGCGCAGGAGCCCGTTGATGCGGGCAATCAGCACGGACAGCTCGAAGGGCTTGGGAAGGTAATCGTCCGCGCCCGACTCAAAGCCGCGCAGGACATCTTCGGGCCGGCTGCGCGCCGTCAGCATCAGCACGGGCAGGAACTTCCCGGCCTGCCGCATCTCATGCACGACGGCGAAGCCGTCTTTGCCGGGAAGCATCACGTCCAGTATGACCACGTCGAAGGGGCCGCGCTCTTCAAGGAGCAGATGAAGCGCCGCCTCTCCGTCGCCGACCGTCTTTACATCGTAGCCTTCGGCTTCAAGATTAAAGCGCAGGATGTCGGCCAGATGCTTCTCGTCTTCTACTATGAGTATGGCGCTCACTTCAGATTTCTGCTTAAGCTCTCGGAAGTTGAATGGTAAAAGTGCTGCCGTGGCCCGGGCCTTCGCTCTCGGCGAAAACCCGGCCGCCATGTTTTTTGACGATGGAGTGCACGATGAAGAGCCCCAGCCCAGTGCCCTTGACGCGCGCCATGAACGCGCCCTGCGCCCTGTAGAAGCGGTTGAAGATTCGCTTGAGCTGCGAGCTTGAGATGCCTATGCCCCGGTCGCTGATGCGCACGGCGACGCGCTTCTCGTCAATCGCCGCCACCTCCACGGACACGTCCACTTCCTTGTCCGAGTACCTGATGGCGTTGTCCAGCAGGTTTGAGACAGCCGCGCGCAGCTCGTCCGCGTCCCCTACGACGCGCGCGCCCTGCCCGTCCAGTGATTCGCTGTAACGCAGCGCGCCCTCTTCCAGCTTGTGCTGTATGCGCGTCAGGTCAAGACATTCCCTGACCATCCCGCTCAGGTCAATTACGGAGTTATTCAGTTGTCGCCGCTTATCACCCGTGCGGCCAGCGCGCAGGACTTGCTCGACCGTGTGCAGGAGCCTGTTGGTATCGGCCAGTATAATCTCGTAAAACTCTTCGCGCTGCGCTTGTGTCACCTCGCGGGTTTTTAAAGTTTCCAGATAGAGTCGAATGCTTGTGATAGGCGTCTTCAGCTCGTGCGTCACGGCATTGATAAAAGCGTCGTGCTGCTCGTTGCGCCTTATCTCTCGAATCAAAAAGGTAGTGTTGAGGACTAAGCCCGTGATAATCAGCCCGAAGAAGACTATGCCCAGGACAAGCAGCGCCACCTCTCGCCAGTTCAGTAGAATCCAGCCGACGTTGAGCGCAACCGCCAGGACTACCAGGCAAGAGCCCAGCGTAATAAAGAAATAGACGGACTTCCTGCGAGCAATGACGCGCATACAGCCATTTTAAGAAGGCAAAAGGCAAAAGTAAAAAGGCGGGAGTGAAGAATGGGGTTTAAGCCTATTCTTCACTCCTGCCTTTTTACCTTTTTACACTTGTCTTAAGCCGCTTTGCGAAGCGCTGCGGACTCTGACGCGGCGGCGCGCTTCGTCACGTCTATCAGCTTGATGTCCTTTGCCAGACCCAGAAGCTGAAGCGTGCGAATGCCCCACCAGTTGATGTCTATCTCGTACCAGGCTACGCCGTGACGAGCAGCGCGCGGGTGAGCGTGATGGTTGTTGTGCCATCCCTCGCCGAAGGTTACCAGCGCAACCCAGAGGTTGTTAGTAGAATCGTCGTTGCTCTCAAACCTGCGACTGCCCCAGAGGTGCGTGGCGGAGTTGACCAGCCAAGTAGCGTGCAAGCCCACGGTGACGCGTATGAAGACGCCCCACATCATCAAAGGCCAGCCGCCAAAGGCGTAAAGCCCAACC
>DASVVZ010000008.1:0-9106 GCA_036389875.1 Pyrinomonadaceae bacterium | reverse complement strand
CACCTGCGTCTGAATTGAGAGCCGGTCTCTGGGCGGAGTCTCAATCACGGACATGTCGCGCAGGCCCATCAGAGACATGTTGAGCGTGCGCGGGATCGGCGTGGCCGAGAGCGTCAGCACGTCGACGCGCTTCTTCAACTGTTTGAGGCGCTCTTTATGAGCCACGCCGAAGCGCTGCTCCTCGTCCACCACCACCAGCCCCAGCTCACGAAAGCGCACGTCCTTGGAGAGCAGCCTGTGCGTGCCAATGATTATGTCTATCTCGCCCGCTTCGACGCGCCTGACTATCTCCTTCTGCTCTTTGGTAGAGCGGAAGCGAGAGATTAGCTCGACCTTGACGGGGAAGGCGGCGAAGCGCGAGCGGAACGTCTCGAAGTGCTGGTAGGCGAGCACCGTCGTAGGCGTCAGGACCGCCACCTGCTTTGATTCCATCACGGACTTGAAGGCCGCGCGCATGGCGACTTCCGTCTTCCCGTAGCCCACGTCACCGCACAGCAGCCTGTCCATGGGCGTGGCCTCTTCCATGTCGTGCTTCACGTCTTCGATGGCCGTCTCCTGATCTGGCGTCAGGACGTATTCAAAGCCCTCTTCGAACTCTCTCTGCCAGGGGCTGTCCGTGGAGTAAGCGTAGCCGCTCACAAGCTTTCGCTCCGCGTAAAGGCGCAGCAGCTCGTCCGCCATGTCGCGCATGGCTCGCTTGGCCTTCGCCTTTGTCTTCTGCCAGCCGAGGCCCCCCAGGCGGTCAAGCTGCGGCTCGCGCGCCTCGGCGCTGGAATATCTCTGAACCAGGTCAAGGCGCTCGACCGGCACGTAGAGCTTCGAGTCCTCGGCGTAATAGAGCAGCATGAACTCCGAGGTGCGCCCTGCTCCGAGGTCAAGCTTCTGCAATCCGCCGAAGCGGGCAATGCCGTGGTCTATGTGAACAACGTAGTCGCCGGTTTTGAGGTCTCGGAAGTCCGAGATGAAGGCCGCCGTCTTGGACTTCTTGCGCTTGCCCGTGGTCGCGGTCGTCGCCCGTGCACGCCGCTCAAGCTGCGTCTCGTTCGCCTCGTCAAAGAGGTCGCTCTCTACGTGAATGATGAGCCGCGCATCCGGCAGCTCGAAACCGCCGGAAGGCCGTCCGACTGTGACAATCGCGCCCGCCTGCATGGATTCGACATCGAGTCCCGTGTCGCTGCTTAAGCTGAGGCGCGCCTGCACGCTGTAATCGCTCAGGATTTCCGCCACGCGCTCGGCGGTTCCGAGGCTTGGCATGACGAAGAGCGTGAGCGCGTCTCTTTCCGCACGGGCACGCAGCACGTCGTCGGCCAGTTCATTTATGCGCCCGTGATAGCGGCGCACGCTCTGAGCGCGCCATTCAACTTCGGTCGCGGATTCGACAGCCGGAAAGAGAAAGAGAGGCTGCGCCGCCTTGCGAGCCCGCCCAATCTGAATCTCGGGCTGCTCTGCCTCAAGCGCTATCTCCTGGTCGAGCACGGCGGCCGCTCGCCCTAGCGTTCTGAGCTCCACGCGCTCAATGGGTTCAAGCCGCGCCCGAATCTCTTCCGCGGTCATGTAATACTCTTCGGGCGGCAGGCCCAGCTCGTCCGCGCTCTCCGTTTCCGCGAAGCGCGTGCCGAGCGTCTCGAAGACCCCTGCCAGGTGGGACTCAATTCCGGAGGGCTCTTCTATGACGAGCACTGCGTCCTTCAGATAGTCAAAGAGGCTCCCGCGCCTTGGATAGACAAGCGGCATGAGCCATTCCCAGCCCGGGAAAGTCTCCCCCTCATCTGCGTAGACGGTGCGGTCAAGAAGCGCACGCTCGAACCTCTCATCGCTCCAGTGAGCGCGTGCGCGCTCGGCCCACAGGCGGAAATCGCCGCTCGCCACCGCAAGCTCGCGCATGGGCGCAATCTCCACTTCCTGAAGCGGCCGTATGGAGAGCTGCGTCTCCGGGTCGAACTCGCGTATGGAATCCACCGTGTCGCCGAAGAACTCCACCCGCACGGGAGCGTCTTTACCGGGAGACCACACGTCCAGGATTCCGCCGCGCGTCGAAAACTCACCGACCGCGCCGACCGGATCTTCCCTCACGTAGCCAGCCGCTATCAGCTTCTCGACAAGCTCATCCGGCGAATAATCCTCGTCACGGCGAAGCAGCGCGCCCGCCTCCCTGAGCTCTTCCGGCGGCAGCGTCCTGCGCGCCATCCCGCGCGCGGTCAACAGCAGAAAGTCTCGCCCGCCGCGAGCCAGCCGCCAGAGCGAAAGCGCGCGGCGCTCCAGCGTCTCCGGGTGTGGCGAAGACCCGGCGTAGGGGTCGCTCTCGGACGCGGGCAGCACAAGAACCGCGTCCTCGCAGTCCTGTACGCCGCGCAGCGCGCAGTACCAGAACCGCAGGTCACGTTCCCACGCTTCCAGATCGCGATTGCCTGCGGTCACCACGGCGAAGCACTTGCCGCTGGCGCGCTGCAAGGCTGCCAGGGCGAGTGCGCGCGCCGGCCCGGACACGAGACCGCTCACCGAGACTAGCCGGGAGCCGCGCGCGATCTCTTCAGCGACGCGCCTGTACGGCTCGCTCTCCGTCACGCGCCTGAGCGCGCTCTGCACAACCGATAATGCTTGAACCGTACTACTCATAAATGCAATGCGAAAGGCCGCGTGCCGAATGCGGAATGAAAAGCTGATTCACGTTGAATCCCCTCTCTTTAATTCATCATTCTGATTTCTGACTTCTGACTTTCTCTATGATGTTGGTCGTAGAAGCGCCTTCTACGAATGGAAGCGAGAGGACGCGGCCCCCCGCCGCCTCCACCTCTTCGCGCCCGTGAATCTCGTCCAGGGAGTAATCGCCGCCCTTGACCAGCACGTCTGGCAAAAGCTTTCTGATGAGAGAGCGCGGGCTAATCGCATCGAAGACCGTTACGTAATCGACCACGGCCAGAGCCGCCAGCATCTCTGCCCGCTCCCGCTCCGGCACTATTGGCCGCCCGTCTCCCTTCAACTCCCGCACGAAAGCGTCCGAGTTAATCGCCACCACGAGCGCATCGCCTTCGCCGCGCGCCGCCTGCAGGTAGCGCACATGGCCCACGTGCAGAATGTCGAAGCAGCCGTTGGTAAAGACCAGCCGCCTGCCCGTCCCGCGCAGCCGCTCGCGCTCCCTGACCAGCTCTTCCTCGGACAGAATTTTTCCGCTCATCTGGATACTGAAACTCTAACACGGAAGAGTCCGGAGTCTCAAAGCCAATAGACTCCCGACTCTCAACTGTAGTTGGCTGATTTGCTGAGCACTCTGCGCTTCATTATAATCAGCGCTTTCCCTATCCGTCGGAGAAAGAGACACAAAGTGAGCCACGCCTACATAGAAGAGAACGACCAGACGCGAGCGCGGCGCGAGCACCTCGAGGCCATACGCGACATCGTCGGCAACGTCTATCCGAACAAGTTCGAGCGTACCCGCGAGACGGGCACAGAAGACACCATCACGGCCATCGCAGCCCGCTTCAAAGACAGAGAGCCGAAGGTGCCGGAAGGCGCACGGCCCGCGCCCGAAGAGCTGGAGCGCATAAATGCCGAGCTTAACCGGATTTCCGTACGCACCAGCGGGCGCATAGCCACGCCGCCCCGCATCATGGGCAAAGCTGCCTTCGTGCATCTTTCGGACGGCGTCTCTCGCTTGCAGATTTACGTGAAGAAGACGGACGCGCGCGCCGTCGACAACGACACCGGCGATTTAATAGACGGAGAGGGCATGGGCTGGGAGCTATTCAATCTCTTAGACCACGGCGACTTCATAGGCGTTGAAGGCTATCTCTTCGTCACCAAAACGGGCGAGCTTTCGATACACGTGCGCGAGGTGCAGTTTCTCTCCAAGGCGCTTCTGCCCATGCCCGACAAGATGCACGGGCTGACAGACCCGGAGATTCGCCAGCGCCAGCGCTACGCAGACCTGATAGCCGGGAGCCTCAAGATAGAGCGCGAAGAGGGAGAATGGACGCCCCGCGAAATCTTCGAGCTTCGCTCAAAAGTGATACGCGAGTTGCGCCGCTTCCTTGATGACCACGCCTACATAGAAGTCGAGACGCCCATGCTCACGCCGCTCGCCACGGGCGCAGCCGCCAAGCCGTTCAAGACTCATCACAACGCGCTCGACATAGACCTCTACGCGCGCATCGCGCCCGAGCTCTATCTGAAGCGCCTGCTCGTCGGCGGCTTCGAGAAGGTCTACGAATTGAACCGCAACTTCCGCAACGAAGGCATAGGTTATCGCTGGAACCCGGAATTCACCATGCTGGAGTTCTACTGCGCCTACATGGACGTAAACGGCATGATGGACTTCTGCGAAGAGATGCTGCAAACGGTGGTGGAGAAAGTCTACGGGAACAGGTTCGTGAGGCACGCCGGCGGGGACCTGGAGTTTGCGAGGCCTTTCGCGCGCCTCTCCATGAAGCAGGCGATTGCGGAGGGATGGGCGCAATTACCCTACGTAGAGCTGCTGAACCTGGAGGTCTCGGAAGAGTGGCTCGGCGACCCCGTCAACGCGCATGCGCTCGTGCTCTTTCTCAGGCAGGCGTCGGCCGACAATTCCTCCGGGGAAAGCTCCGGCGACGAGCAGGACGGATTTGAAACCAACGCCTCCACGATGGAGGAGTATTGGAGGCGCGCAGAAGAAGATGCTGAGGCGGCGCACGCGGCCGGGGCGCTGGCTGAAGACGGAATACAGACGGGTCACGACATAGCGGAAATCTTCGAGACGATTGTAGAGTCTTCGCTGTATCAACCCACTTTCATCATGGACTTCCCCAAACCCATCTCGCCTCTTTCAAAGGCTTCACCCATTGACCCGACCATCGCCGAACGCTTCGAGCTTTTCATCAATGGCATGGAGATAGCCAACGGCTTTTCGGAGCTGAATGACCCGGTGGAGCAGCGCGAGCGGTTTATTGAGCAGATGGAACAGCGCGAGCGGGGCGACGAGGAGGCCATGGTGCTGGACGAGGATTACATACGCGCGCTCTCTTACGGTATGCCGCCCGCGGCAGGGATAGGCATAGGCATTGACAGGCTGGTGATGCTTCTCACCAACAGGCACACCATACGCGAGGTGATTCTCTTCCCGCACATGCGCCCCGAACGCAAGGCGCGTGAGGATGAAGAAGAGAGACCTGCGGCTGGCGAAGAAGAATAGCTTTTACTTTTGTCTTCTGAGCGCGGGCGCTGTTGGCCCCTGGCTTGTGCGCGTGTAGGAGAGGATTGTGCCGCCGAAGCCTACGGCCCATGCGCGGTCGCGCCCCGAGAAGACTATTCGCTCAAGCGGGTGTGTCGTGCCGCTCGGCTCAAGGCTCCATTTGAGGCCGCTGTTTCTGGTGTAGAGCAGCACGCCGTCCGCTCCTACGGCCCAGCCTTCGGATGCGTCGAGGAATTTCACGTCCGTCAAATCGGACTGCACCGGAGAGTTTTGAGCGCGCCACGTGCGGCCGCCGTCCAGGGTCATGAAGATGCGGCCCATGGAGCCTACGGCCCAGCCTATGCGCGGCTCAGCGAAGGAGACGGCGGTAAAACGCACGTCGCGCGTCTCAACCATTCCTGCGCGCCACGTCTCGCCGCCGTCGAAGGTCTGAAGGATAGTGGAGCGTGCGCCCACCAGCCAGCCTCGCTCGCCATCGAGGAATGTTCCGCCCAGCAGCAAGTAGCGTGTGGGCGGGGAACGCCTTGACCAGGTCGTGCCGCCGTCGCTGGAAGAGTAGAGCGCACCGGCTTCGCCAAAGGCCCAGACGCGGCCGCCTTCGGTGAAGACGGCTCGCACCAATCTGGCGTGCGCCTCGAGCCCCAGATTCACCATCTGCCACGTGCGCGCCCCGTCCACGGTCTTCATCAAATAGGTGCGCGCCTCGTCTTCCGTGCGGAGCCTGTATAGGTCTCGCTCGCAGACTATCCAGCCGTTCTTTTCATCAGCGAAGTAGATGTCCCGAATAGTATCTTCCGTGGGACGGCGCGATGCGGCCCGCCAGGTCTCACCGCCGTCCGCGGTCTCAAGCAAAGTGCCGTTGCTTCCGGCCGCCCAGCCGCGCTTCGCGTCCAGAAAGTACGCCGCGCGCAGCCACGCCATAGTCCCTGACTGCTGCTTCACCCATGAAGCGCTCGCCGCAACCGAAAACAGAAGGAGCAGAGAGAGCGACGTGATGCTGCGCAGAGACGCCGCGCGTAGAAGAAGAGAGACGAGAAAGCATTTCCGAGCGCGGCATGCGCGAGAGGTGAGTGAGTGCCTGTCCGCTGTCTTTAACATCTGCTACCGCCCCCCCTTTTACGTGCCCTTTCCTCTTCAGGTTAAAAAGCAAATGACAGGTGACAAGTAAGAAAAGCTTTTATCTTGTCACCTGTCATCCGTCATCTGTCACTCGCTTTAGAACGGCAGGCCGAAGATGCGCCCGAAGGAGAGTATGGAGGTAAAGCGCATAAGCTGTTGAATAGATTTCAGGCGGTTGCCGGGCACGATCACCTGGTCGCCGGGCGCAAGGTAGGCCATCTCCCTGGCGCGCCCCTTTTCTATGTCGGAGACATTGACGATAACCGGGGCCAGGTTTCCGTCGGCCCTGCGGCGAAGAATGACTACCTTCTTTTTGTCGCCTGTTTCGAGGACGCCGCCGGCCTCTGCCAGCGCCTCTATCAGGCTCACGCGGCGCGTCATAATCATCACGCCCGGCTTGCCCACGTCGCCCAGCACGCTGTAGCGCGCCGACATGGCCTTGTCCAGATAGACTGTGACCTGCGGGGTCAAGATGTACTCCTCAAGCTTCTTCTGAATCTCTTCCTGCACCTGCTGGGTCGTCTTGCCGACGACGCGTATGCCTTCGGCTATCAGGGGAAAGCTGATGCGGCCGTCGGGCGGAACCGTGATATTCGGCTTGGAGTATCGCGGCTGGTTGAAGACATCCACCGAGATAACGTCTTCAGGCCCCAGCCTGTAGTCCTTCAGAAAGTTGTTGTAGTAAGGAACGATCGCAGCCTCTTCTTCGGAAGCGCTCTCGCGCCGGCCGGCCTGCAACTCGGCCGGAATCGTGGAAGAGGATTGAGGCTGGGTGGTCTGCCCGGCAGAACCGGCGGTCGGCTCAGCGGTGGTTTGCTGCGTAGCGGTCTGCGGCGTAGAAGTTTGCGGCGCGCCCTGCGTCTCTCTCTTCGGCCCCTCCTGCTCCCTCTTATCCTTTGAGCCGCGCCCGAAGATTCGGCCCATCAGGCCCGGAGACTTCTCTCTTTCCCGCTGCTGCGTCTGCGTGCCCTGCTGCTGTGCGTAGGCGGGCAGCGCCGTTGCCATAACAACCGCGAGCACGAGCGCTTTCAAACTTGCGTTTATCCTCATCACATCAAACCTCCTGAAGAAAAGCCTCTTCCCCTTGTCAAACATGCGGCCGTCCCGTCAACGAGCGCCGCGACCGAAAATAATCGTCTTGACGGTCTCGAACAAAATGGCCGCGTCCAGCATCAGGCTCTGATTCTTTATGTAGTACAGGTCGTATTGGAGCTTCTGACGCGCGTCCTCAATCGAAGAGCCGTACGGATATTTTATCTGCGCCCAGCCCGTGAGGCCCGGCGCAATCAGGTGGCGCTGCTCGTAGTAGGGAATCTCTTCCGCGAGCTGCGCGACGAAGTGCGGGCGTTCCGGCCTGGGGCCGACGAAGCTCATCTCGCCCTTCAGTATGTTCCAGAACTGCGGAATCTCGTCCACGCGAATCTTTCTGATGATCCGCCCCACTCTGGTCACGCGGTCGTCCGAATCCCGCGCCCAGACCGGCCCGTTCTTCTCCGCATCGGTTCGCATAGAGCGGAACTTCATCAGCGTGAAGGGACGGCCGTTGCGGCCGACGCGCTCCTGCCTGTAAAGGACGGGCCCGCGTGAATCCAGCTTGATGAGAATCGCCGTCAGGATGGCAATCGGCAGGCTCATGAGTGCGCCTGCGAGCGCCACCAGACGGTGAAACGTCGAGCGCACGAAAGAGTTCATGCGCGCCTGTCGCCCACGGCTCGAGAAGATGAGCCAGGAGGGGCGCAGCATGTCCAGATTTACGCGCCCCGTCAGGCGCTCGTAGAAGGACGCGCCCTCTTCTATGGAAACGTTTCCGGAAAGGCTCAGGCGCAGAAGCTGATCCGAGGGGAACGTGCCCCGCCGCTCGCCCATAGAGACGACTATGCGGTCAACGCCTTCGCGCTTGACTATCTCTTCGAGGTCGCTGGTCAGGCCGACGACGCGCGGGTTAATCAAGCTCTTGCCTACAAGCTGTGGGTCGCTGTCAACGAAGCCCAGAATGCGATAGCCCGCGTCGCGTCTTCCCAGCACCTCGCGCGCAATCTCTATGGCCGCGCCGCCCGAGCCTACTATCAGTATGCGCTCGCCTATCTCGGGGTGGCCAAGGAACCAGTGAATCAGGACGCGCCAGGTAATGGTGAGCGTCAGCGCCAGCGGCAACGCTATGAGCCACACGCCGCGCCCTATCATCAACTGCGGGAGCGCGTAGGAGGCAAGGGCAAGCGCCACCCACGCCAGCCCGAGCGACTGTATGAGCCGCAGGACAAGCTCGCGCCTGTCGTGCATGACCACGAAGTCGTAGAGGTCGTATAGATAGAAGGCCGCCAGACAGAAGAGCGTGGCGAGGCCCGCCTTGTAGAAGCCGTAGCGCTGGATTAACTCGTAGTCTCCGTCCGCAGGCCCGAGCCTCAGATACACGGCTCCGAGCATACCGACGAAGAGCAAGGCTGCTTCGACGATAATCAGCAGAACCGTTCGTGCATTGAGACGCGCGGGCTTCAAGATAAAGCTCTAGACCTCCTCTTCGCTCTCCACAACAGTTTCAGTTTCGACCGCTTCGACCGCCTGCTTCTTGTAGTAGCGACGCTGGTAATAGCTGTTGCTCTCGGCCAGCTCCTCTTCGCTGCGGTTGAGCACGACGCCGAGCATTCGGCCACGCGGCAGAGTGTCCAGCACTCTATCAACCGCGCCGTAACGCGTCTTGCCGGAGCGAACGACCAGCATCGCCCCGTCGGCCCGGTTAATCAGAAGGTTGGCATCCGTGAAGATGCCTAGCGGCGGCGCGTCTATGATGATGATGTCGAAGAGGGCGCGGGCGTCCTTGAGCAC
>DASVVZ010000007.1:0-20335 GCA_036389875.1 Pyrinomonadaceae bacterium | reverse complement strand
TCAAGAACCTGCCCGAGGGATATGTGATCTACCACCGGAAAGGCCGCGACATCCTTTTCGTCCAGCCTGAGATAGGCTATGCGCTTCGAATCGGGGCTCCACCAGTAGCCGCGCGTGTCGCCGCGACCGTAAAGCTCCTCCTCGTAAACCCAGTCCAGCCGACCGTTGAAGACCTTCTCTCCACCATCGGTCGTAAGCTGTCGCTCGCGCCCGGACGAAAGGTCTATGACGAAGAGATTGTTGTTGCGCACGAAGCTGACCAGCCGCCCGTCCGGGCTGAAATCCTCTTCCATCTCCTCTTCCGCGTTATTCGTCAGCCTGCGGGCCGCGTCGCCGCCAAATTCGTAATAGATAAGGTCGTTCTGGGAATTGAGCAGCACGCCCGTCTGCGCCGGGTTGAGGTGATAAGAGCCCTGGCGCGAAAGCTTGCGAGCATCTTCGGCCTTCATCCCCTGAACTTTGACGAGCGCCGCTTCCATACGAGCCGCGTCGAAGAAGGCCGTGGCCTCGCCCGTTCTGGCGTTGACCTTCAGAAGCTGCGTCATTCTGGTCTGCGGGTCTGTCTTGCTTTGAAGATAATAGTCGCCGTCCTTCAGCCACTGTATATTAAGTGGCGGCGTGCCGCTGAAATTGACTCGCTTGACGGGGTCGAAGATGTCGTCGATAGTCAGCAGCTTATCCTGCGCGCGCGCGGCGGCGACGGCCAGGCAGACTAGCAATAAAGAGGCAAGCAGACTGATTTTCCTGTTTCTCATGTCGATTCCCATTCCGGCAGTTTTGATTCGGAGCGCTTCTTAACTTATTTGAAATCCGCCGCGCGCACAAGTATGGAAAGGCCGGAGTGTGAAGGTAAATGAGAAGTCGAAACTCCGGAGGCAGCCTGGCTAAGAGTTTCTTTCACGGCTCATAGAAGCTAGAATGTTTGTCTCCGAACAGTTTCGCGGGTTGAGAAGGATCGCAGGTTTAAGGCTGCCGAGCTAGCTTGGCAAATCTATCCAAAGGGGACGAACCGCATAAATGGAACGCGTATTCTTTGCCATAGGAGCTATCTCGGCATGTATTGCGGTGGCGGCCGGCGCATTCGGCGCGCACGGCTTGAAGAGCCGCCTTGACCCGGAGATGCTGGCCGTCTTCGAGACGGGCGTGCGCTATCAGATGTATCACGCCTTCGCTCTGATTGTGACGGCGTGGGCCCTGACGCGCTGGCCCGGCCATTTAATGGAATCCAGCGGCTGGCTCTTCGTAGCAGGCACGATACTCTTTTCCGGCAGCCTTTACCTGCTCAGCCTGACCGGCCAGAAATGGCTCGGCGCAATCACGCCGCTCGGCGGCCTGGCCTTCATAGCGGGCTGGCTCTGCCTCGCCTCCGTCATCTGGAAAGGGGAGCATTAGGCAAAGGGCCTCGCCTGCGCTTTTACCTTTTCCCCTTCCGTAGCCCGTCGCTCAGCAGTCGCACGGCGAGCACGAAGAGGAAGATGGCGAAGGCCGGAGAGAGGATGAGTAGAGGCTGGCGGCGCAGCAGCGTGACATCGCTCGCCGCCATCAGCATGTTGCCCCAGCTTGCTTCAGGCTCCTGTAATCCCACGCCCAGAAATGAGAGAGACGTTTCCGCCAGAAGAAACGCGGGGAGCAGAATGGTCGCCTGCACTATGAGCGGTGCGGCGGCGTTCGGCAGTATGTGCCGAAAGAGTATGCGCCAGCGCGTCAGCCCTATGGCTCGCGCCGCCAGAACGAACTCGCGCTCTCGCAACGTAACGACGAGGCCGCGCGTGAGCCTGGCCATCTCGGCCCAGCCGACCGCTATGAAGATAGTCACCAGCAGCAGCACGGCGCGCGACGGCGGCAGCTCAAGCGGAAAGGCCGCGCGCGCCGCTAAGATAAGAACCAGCACGGGCAGGGACATCATGGCGTCAGCCGCTCTCATCAGCACAGAGTCTAAGAAGCGCCCGGAATACCCCGCGACGCACCCGAGCAAGACCCCCAGCACGCAGGCCAGGAGAGTTCCAAGCGGCCCTACCACCAGCGAAAACCTCGCCGCGGCAAGGAGCCTCGAAAACCTGTCACGCCCGAGCGAGTCCGTCCCCAGCAGATAAATCCTGGGAGCAGCGCCCCGCGCGCTCTCATCCTGTAGGCCGAAGAGATGAATGTCCGTAGGGATGAGACGAAAGAGCCTGTACGTGTGGCCGCGCGTGAAGAACGCAAGGGGATAGCGGCGCGACGTGTCCTCAGCGTAGCTACGCTCTAACGGGTCAATCATACGCCGCGCGTAAATGAAGGGACGCGCGTGCCACCCGCCCTGCTCGTCCCGTAAGCGAATCGTGGTCTGCGGCGCGAGCAGTTCCCTTCTGGATTGCGAGCGGTAGTCGTAAGGCGCAAGGAAATCCGCGAAGAGAGCCGCCAGATAGAAGAGAGCTATCAGGCAGAGGCCGAGCGCGAGCTTGGGGCGGCGACGCAGCATGAGAACGGCGCGCACGAATCGCTTGCCCTTCTCGCCTGAGTCGCCCGCTTCTGTAAAAGCTTCCGGGGAGTCCTGTTCTCTTATAGCTTGCGTCATTACGGTTTCAGGATAGAGGCGTCGCCGCGCCTGCTGCTGCTGCGGCTCCGCCGGAGGCGACGGCCTTCCCTGCGCCCTGCCTCAGTCGCGGGTCGTTCAGGCAGAGCAGAATGTCCGCGACCAGATTTCCCACAAGGACGGCTGTAGCTGTAATCAAGACGACGCCCATCAGAAGCGGAACGTCGCGCGCCTGCGCTGCAACTACGCTCAACTGGCCCAGGCCGGGCCAGCCCAGAACCGTCTCGACCATGACGGAGCCGCTTATCAGGCTCCCGAGCGAGAGGCCGAAGATGGTGATTAAAGGATTGAGCGCTGCGCGCAGGGCGTGACGCAAGATGACCGCCCTCTCGGAAAGCCCCTTGGCGCGGGCCACCTGCACGAAATCTTCTCTCATGGAGAGGAGCAGCCCGTCGCGCGCCTGCGCCAGAAAAAGCGCCACGAGCGGCACGCTCAAAATAGTTGCCGGAATAAAAATCCGCATCAGGGAGATGCCGGGCGAAGCGCCTACTGCCGCCGCACCGCCGCTCATCAGGAAAGAGGGCGAGCGCGCGACGAGAGCTAGGGCTATGAGAGCGAGTACGATTCTGGGAGATGAAGACGCGAGCAGTATGACCGCCCCGGCTAACCTGTCGGCCCAGCCGCCAGCGCGACGCGCCGCGAGCCACCCGAGCGCGAGCGAGATTGTCATGGATATCAGGAGCGCAAGCGTCGCCAGCGCAAGTGTGTTGAGGAGGCGCGGCCCTATGATGCTCCACGCAGGCGTGTGATAGTAGAGCGAGTAGCCCATCTCTCCCCTGAGCACGCCCGCCAGCCAGCGCCAGTAGCGAACCGGGAGCGGCTCGTCCAGCCCGTAGGTGTGGCGTAGCCCCCGCAGAGTTGCTTCCGACACGAGCGGGTCGCTGCTTAAAGAGCTGAGAGCATCGCCGCCCGCCGCGCCCAGCAGCGCAAAGGTCAGCGCCGACACAATCAGAATCACCACCGCGCCCTGTAGCAATCTATAGAGAATGATTCTCAGCATAAGCTTTTCGGCCCGTCGTTATCTAACATCTATTTTGAAATGCAACAAGAGGGTAATAAAGTTAGCGCTGGACATTCTTTGCTTATTCGTGATTGAATCCGGCTCGTTTGCCCGAAAGACCGCGACGGAATCCATTCCCGACACGAATCATACAGAAGAAGATGAGAGTACGTATGCCTAAAAGCGCTCTGTTTATCATACTGCTCGCGGCCGCTCTCTTCGGCCACGCGTGCCAGCGCGCGGAGGAGCCGCCGAAAGCTCCCGCTCAGGAGCTGCAACGCGAGCGCGTCGTGGGCACTCGCGGCGGCTCGCTCACCTACAAGCTGACTTCGCCGCCCAAGACCTTCAATTATCTTATGGTCTCGGACGAGTACTCGCTGACGGTCGCCTTCTTTCTGACGAGCGGCCGGCTGGTGGAGTTCGACCACGACCAGCAGCGCTACCTGCCCGCGCTCGCCTCTGAATGGAAGATGAATGAGGACGGGCGCACGCTCGATTTAAGCTTGCGTGACGGCCTGCAATTTTCCGACGGGCACGCGCTCACGGCCGAAGACGTGCTCTTTACTTTTCAGGCGCTCTACGACGAGCGCACTGCCTCGCCCAGCTTTCGTGACGCGATGACCATCGGAGGCCACCCCATAGAGGTCTCGGTCGTGGATGCCAGGCGGCTGCGCCTTGTCTTCCCGGAAACCATAGCCACGCCGGAAAACTATCTTTCGAACCTGGCCGTGCTGCCGCGTCATGTTCTGGAAGGCGATTTGAAGCGCGGGACTTTGCGCGACCGTTACAGCCTGAGCGAAGACCCCGTGCAGATTGTGACAGCGGGTGCTTTTGTAGTCGAATCGAGCGCGCCCGGCGAGCGCGTCACGCTCAAGCGCAACCCCTTCTACTGGAAAAAGGATTCGGCCGGCACGCAGCTTCCTTATCTGGACAAGCTCACGCTTGAGGTGGTGGGCGACGCCAATGCTGCTCTGACGCGCCTGACTCAGGGCGGGCTCGACGTAGCCGACCGCGTGCGCCCTACGGACTACGCCTCGCTCAGAACGGGCGGCGGGCAGGTGCGCGCGTACGACCTGGGACCGGGGCTGACCACAGACCACCTCTGGTTCAATCTCAACGAAGGCGAGCAGAACGGGAAGCCAGTGGTTGACCCTGTAAAGCGCGCTTGGTTCAGCGACGTGCGTTTCCGCAAGGCCGTCTCCTACGCCATAGACCGCGAATCGGTGGCCACTTCGGTCTTGCAGGGACTGGCGACGCCGCTCTACGGATTCGTCTCGCCCGGCAATAAGGTGTGGTCGGCAACGGACATTCCGCGCACGGAGTACAATCTTGAGAAGGCCAGGGGGCTTCTGCGCGAAGCGGGTTTTACCGAGCGCGGCTCAAAGGATGCGCCGGAGCTTCTGGATTCAAAAGGCAATCGCGTAGAGTTCACTTTAATCGTGCCGGTCGAGAACGAGCCGCGCAAGGGAATGGCCGCCATCATACAGGAAGACCTCAGTCGCCTGGGCATCAGGGTGCAGGTCGCGCCTGTAGAGTTTCAGGCGCTCGTGGCGCGCCAGCAGGGCAAGGATTACGATGCGATACTGCTGGGCACAACCGTCACGGAACCCGACCCGTCTTCCTACGTCAACTACCTCGTCAGCAGCAGCCGCGACCGGCCGTGGCAGCCGAAGAAGCCCGCGCCTACAGAAGATTGGGAAAAGCGGCTGGACGAGCTTTTGACGGCGCAGGCGCACGAGAGAGACGCGGAGCGCCGCAAAGCCCTCTTCCGCGACGCGCAGCTTATACTGGCGGAGCAAATGCCGGTTATCCCTATAGTCGCGCGTCACATCATCACAACCTCGAACGCGCGCGTACGCAACTATCGCCCGTCAACGATAGTCCCTTACTCGCTCTGGAACGCAGAGGAGCTTTTCGTCAACAGGTAGCGGGAGCGTAAAAAGCGTAGGCGCGGTTGAATTATTCAGCCGCGCCTCTTTTATGTCCAGTTCTCTTCCCGGCCTATTTCGTCATCACAGCCAGCGCATGAGCAAGCTCAAGGCGTGTGAAATCGTCCTGCGGGTTAAAGAGCGTTCCGTTCGCCTGTAGAAGGCCGCGAGCGATGGCCACCGCCACGTAGCCGCGCAGTGAAGACGGAATCAGGCCCGCGTCCGTTAAGGCCAGCACCTCGCCTTTTCTGGCTTCGGCTTCATTGCCAAGCCCCGCTGCGCGAACCAGCACTACGGCAGCCGTCAGCCTGTCCACGTCCGCGTCAGGACGAAAAGCTCCGCCCGCCTGAGCGTCCGTGAAGAAAGGCCCGCCCTGCGCAGCCTGCACGCTCTCTACAAAGAGCGTCGTGACGGGGTCGCGTACGTCCGTGAAAGAGGATTGAGCGGGCAGGTACTGCGCGGCTCTACCGCTCATCACGAGAGCTGCGGCCAGGTCCGCACGAGAGACCGCGAACTGCGGCCTGAAGTGCCTGCCGTAGGGCAGCATAGTGAACTGGCGTAGCGACTGGTTGACTTCAGCCTGCGCGGCTGCGGTCAGCCCTGCCAGGTCTGCAAGCGGCGCGTATTCCACGCGCGTCGTCTCCATCACACCCGTGAAGGACTGCGGCGTCACGGTCGCGCCCAGAGTGTGCGTGACGCGCGCGCGCCAGGCTCCGGCCCTGGCCGAATTGAGCGCCGCCCTCTCACGCTTGCCCGTCAGCCCCGGAAGATTCAGCACGTTCGATTCCGCGCGCTTCGACCCGGCCGGGTCATAGACGGTCAGCGCAAGGTCGTTGACGCTCGTCACAGGCCCCCAGGCTATCTGAATGGATGTGACCAGGGTGTTTTCGGGAATGTTAAGAGCGATGTCGGAAGCGCCGCCGGAAGAGACCGTTCCCGTGAATTTCTGAGCCGGGTCGTTGATGAATCGAACCTGCCCGCGATCCAGCGTGGAGCGCCAGGTGCCGATTCGTCTCTGCGGGAACGCGGCCTCTATCACAGCCGCGTGAGTATTAAGCATGCCCGCTCCGACTTCGTGCCCGTAGTAGGCCGGAAGCGGCGTTGCCGTGCGTTGCAGAATATCCTTAATCTCGGCGGGCGTCAGTCGCGGGTTGGCTTCCAGCATGAGCGCGACCGCTCCGGCAACCTGCGGCGCGGAGAAGCTAGTGCCGCTCGCCGTCGTGTAGTACGGAGTCTCGCCCGCGGAAAGCTGAGCCATGTCGCTCGCGGTCGCTAACCCCAGCGCGCCCGTGGCGCTCGTGGCACTTCGCGGCGCAACCACCGCCACGCCCGGCGCAACCAGCGTCGGCCTGAACACCGTGCTTCCGAACGCCCCGCGCGAGGAGAAATCCGCGAGCTTTCTATTGGCGTCCGTCGCGCCAACGCTGACGACCCACGGAGCGACCGCGTAAGGGTTCAGGGTGTTGAGACCGGAGCCCGTGTTGCCCGCGGAGAAGACCACTGTGATGCCGCTATCCGCCAGCATGCGCGTCGCCACGTTGACGGGGTCGTTTACGTCAAAGACCGTGTTGGCGGAGAAGCTGCAATTGATGACGCGCACGCCTAGAGACTGGCCGCGCTCAAGCAGGTAGTCAAAGCCGGTCAGGACAAACGAGAGCGACAAATCGCCCGCGCTCAAGCCCACGAGCCGCGCGGCCGGAGCAACGCCCTGATACCTGCCGCCCGAGCGCGAGCCGCTTCCGGCAATAGTGCCCGCTACGAATGTGCCGTGGCCGTAAGCCTGATCCGTGTTGGGAAGCCCCTCCGTGTTGATTGGATAGTTGAAGCCGGCCGGGGCGCTCTGCGAATCCGCGAGCTTGACGTTCTGGGCCACGCGGCCCGCGAAATCCGAATGCGTGCCGTCGAGCCCCGTGTCGAGCACGGCCACGGTCACGCCGCGACCGCTAAAGGGCAGGCCGTTGTTGCGGCGGGTCAGCTCGCCGTCCGTGCGAACTCGGTCGGCGCTCGTCAATGAACTGACGGGAGCTATATTTGATTGCAGCGTTCGGTTGCCATAGATGGAGCGCACGGACGAGAGTCTGGAGATGGCCACGAGCTGTCGTCGCGTAGCCGTGGCGATGATGACGGGCAGCACTTTGAAGCGCGTGCCGCCGAGAACGCCTATGCTCTGAAGCTCGGCTATGTCGGCATCCGTCGGCAGCCTGTGATAGACGATTGCAGCGTTGATGTTGCTGTCGTCCGTCATCTTATCGAGCATGAGCGCCAGCTCAGGGTCAACGCTCTTTATCCCAACACCCGAATCAACGCCTGTCACCGCTATGCCGTCGGCGCCGGTCGTGGCTATACCGTCCAGCCTTGTCGTAGATATGCCGTCAGCGCCCGTGACCGCTATGCCATCTGCGCCCGTGACCGCTATGCCATCGGCTCCGGTCACGGCTATGCCGTTCGGCGAGATGTTGTAGGTAGTGCCGTCCGCGCCTGTGACGGCGATTCCATCCGCGCCCGTGACCGCTATGCCCTGAACTTTGCCTGTGGTAATTCCGTCCGCCCGCTTGACGGTGAATGAGTCGGCGCCCGTGACGGCGATGCCGTCCGCGCCCGTGGTGGCGATACCGTCCGCACCCGTGGTCGCTATGCCGCTGGGATTACGTATAACCAGTGAGTTCGCATGATAGGTGGTGCCGTCCGCACCCGTGACGGCTATGCCGTCTGCGCCTGTGACCGCTATGCCGTCTGCGCGGGCAATCTGCATGCTGTCTGCGCCGGTCGTGGCGATGCCGTTTGTTCCAGTGTAACGCGCGCCGTCGGCGCCCGTGGTGGCGATTCCGTCGGCGCCCGTGGTCGCTATGCCGTTCGCGCTAAAGGTCAGGAAGCCGTCGGCGCCCGTGGTCGCTATGCCTGAGACGTTGGTGAAGGAGATGCCGTCCGCGCCTGTGACGGCAATTCCATCGGCTCCGGTCACGGCTATGCCTGCGCTGGCGGGGCCTACGCTAAGCAGGAGAATTAGAGAGAGGGCGAAAAACCGTTTGAATACGTCGATTAATTTTCTCGTCATGGCTCAGGAAAATCAGCGCCCGCTACCGTACGAGCGACTCATCAGCTACCGAACTTATCTCAAAGGCGAGGTAGAACAATTCAAGGAAAAGCGTTATGGCGCTTATATTAGATAATTTACCCCCGTAGAATTATTGCGCCCAGGTTGCAATTTTCCGTCAACTTTAATACGGCCTTGACAACATCCCGGGGGCTCTTCTTAAATCCGGGCGCGTTATCCCATCAATTCCTTGAAAACTTTACGGGTTTCGGCAACGGGCTCGACCCCCAGCTCCTTTTGCAGCAGCCGCCGCAGATGCTCGTACTGCTCCTTGAGCGCGGCGCGGTTCCCGGTGGCCGAGTAGGCGCGCATAATCATGCAGTGTATGTCTTCGCGGAAAGGGTCTTCGCGCAGGATTTGCTGCGCCAAATCCTGCACCCTGAGCCAGTCCTCCGTCTTCTGCGCGACAGCCGCCAGCGACTCCAGTATCCGAAGGTACTGTTCACGGTAATAGGTGCGCTGCTCCTCTACCCAATCGTCGTAGCCGCCCTGCATGAATTCGCCTCGATAAAGCTTGATGGCGCTCTCGTACGCACCTATGCAGCGCTCGAACTCCCTGGCGCGGCGTGCCGATTCGCCTTCGGAGAGCAGCAGGTCGAACTCGGCCGTGTCTATCCAGTAAGAAAAGTTCTGGTTGAGCTGGTAATCGCCGTCCCTGTAGATGAGAAAGTTCTGCTTGAGCGGCTGATTGGAGTTGAGCGCCTTGCGTATGTGCGAGATGGTCGGATGAAAATTCTTCTCCACGACTTCGAAATCGGCTTCGCTCCAGAAGGTGTCTATGATGACATCCTTGGAGGCCCGGCGGTGCCGTCTTGATGCTATGTAGCAGAGTATGTCGCGCGCACGCTTTGTAGTCCAGGCGTCGGCGGCCAGCGGCCTGGCAGGGTCGCGGAAAATCTCCACGGGGCCGAGCATGTTGATGGTCAAATCCGTGACGGGATTCTGCGAGACGACGATTACAGGCGAAGGCTCGGCGGGCTCCGGCTCCTTCTGCGCCGGCGCGGCGGCGAGCATGGCGCGCAGGTCTGTTGGCAAAATCTCCGCCGCCTCCGTGTTACTGAATAGCTCGCGGTGCCGCTCCACCTGTCGCTTTAACCAGTACTCGTAGTCATAGCGCGCTGCCAAATCTACTGCTCGCCTCAGATGCTCAAGGGCTTCGCTCTCCGCGCCCGCACGATAATCACACGAAGCCAGCGCCATGGAAGCCTGCGCCTCGTAGTAATTGAGCCTCCGCTCCCTGAAATAGCCGAGCGCCGGCAGAAGCTCCGCTCGCGCGCAGTCCGGATTCCCCTCGGCCAGCATGATTGAAGCGCGCACGAGGCTGGCCGTAGTCACGCCCATGTGATCGCCCGCGCGCTGGCGCGCATCTATCAGCCTGTCAATCTTCTCTCGCGCCGACTGGAGGTCGCCCACCTGAAGGTAAAGCACCGCCTGTTCGTCCAGAAGCTCGTGGCGTGTAATCTCCATGCCCGACTCTTCGTGGGCGCGCGAGGCGCGTTCGTAGAACTCCGTGGCGCGGGCAACGTTGCCCGTCTCTCGATACAGGTTGCCGTAGGACTCGAATATCTCGCCGTGCAGGGATGTCTGGTTAAAGAGCTGGCTGCGCTCAAGCGCCTCGTCCAGTTGCTTTTCGCACGAGGACATGTCGCCGCGATAGAAGTAGCAGCGCGCCATGTTGAGGTGCGCCGTGGCCTCCTGCGGAACCGGAGGCTGGTCGTTCGTCTCAGACAGTATGCGCCTGAGCCACCTGAGCGCCTCTCCGAAATCGCCGCGAATCATGGCTGGCAGTCCCAGGTTGTGCGCAATCAGACGGCTGTAGCGCTCTTCGCCCTGCTCTTCCGCCAGTTGAAGCGCGGCGCGAAACTCCCGCTCGGCCGCCTCAAGCTCGCCCGTAGCCATCAGGCAGAGGCCGCGCGTGTTGCCGCACTTCATGCGAACGGGAGCGCCTTCGTCCGTCAGTTCCAGAGCGCGGTCAAGGTATGAGAAGGCCGTCTCGAACTCCCCCCTGCGGCGCGCGATCGTGGCCAGCGAGTGAAGCCCCTCGGCCTCCCACTCGCGGTCTCCCCTTTCATGCAGAAGCTGCACGGCGCGGCGGAAAAGCGATTGCGCCGCGTCGTACTCGCCCTGAAGGCGTGCGGCTTCCGCGCGATGTAGAAGCGCATGCGGGCGGGATTCCAGTACTGAAGCGGGCAAAGCGTCCGCGTAAGAGACCAGCGATGAAAGCGTGCCGCTTGTAATCCAGCGGCTTCCCTCCTGGGCTATGATGGAGGCAGCGCGCTCGTAATCTTCCGCGGCCAGCAGGTGCTGCATGGCTTCGTCCCACACGCCCCGCATCAGGAAGTAATCCGCGAAGCGCGCGTGCTCAGAGGCGACTCCGGCGCGGCCCACTTCGGCGCGCAGGCGTCTTCTGAGGAAGCTCTGGAAAAGCGGATGAAGGCGATACTCTTCGCCGCGCTCGTCTGCCGCGATGGAGGTGAAGACGTTGCGGCGCACGAGCGCTGGCAGCAGTTGGCGGCAGTTGGCTTCCGGAAAAAGAGCGTGACATGCGCTCGTCTCTATGCGGTCTAAGAGAGCCAGCCGTGGCAGGAAAAGCCTCACATCCTCGGGCTCGTCCGCGAAGACCTCTTCCGCGAAGTAGTCGAAGATGTCACGCTCGGATTGCCTGAGCACCTCGACCAGATCAATCGCGCCCGCGCCTCCGTCTTCGGTCTGCGAGAGCGCCTGACGCTGCGCCACCTGTCGCACAAGCTGAAGGGCCGTAATCCAGCCGTGCGTTCTCTCCCTGTACTCCTTCAACTGCTCGGGCATGAGCTCCAGGTCAAAGACCTGCCGGAAAAGCTCCTGCGTCTCTTTGTCTGTAAAGAGAAGCTCCGAGCGGTCAATCACTGCCAGAGAGTTGTGCGAGCGCAGGCGCGCAATCGAGAGCGGCGGCAAATCCCTGGTGATGATAATCAGGTGCATCACATCCGGCATGTACTGTATGAGGCGGTCAACGACCCTGTGAACGGCCGTATCCGTGCCGAGGTGATGATAATCGTCCAGAACTATTATGAGCTGCTGCTCTATCTTCTCCAGAACCTCGTTCAAGAGCACGTCAACGGCACGCTCGGGCTGCTGCGCCAGCTCGCCCGCAGACTGCTGCAAGTAGGAGAGCATCACGTCGCCGAAGCCCTCGACCGCCTGCTTGATGCCGTTTGCAACGTAACCGAGGAAGACCGCCGGGTCGGCGTCCGTGTGATCCAGTTGATACCAGACGTACTGGCGCGGGCCGCCGCGCACGAAATCAGCTACGAGAGTGGTCTTGCCGGAGCCGGCGTTGGCAGTGACGAGCGTGACCGGGTGCTCGAGGTTGCGCTCAAGGCGCTCGGTCAGTCGCGGGCGCGAAAGCAGCGCGGGCGCTGGCCTGGGCGGCAGAAGCTTCGTCCGCAGAAAGAAGGAAGGCTGTGACAGGGGCGTCTCCTTCATAAAGAGCGTAGGGGGTGGCGCAGGCTCGGGCTCTATCGCTGAGTTCTCACCGAACGGCCTGTCGCGTACAGACTTTTGAAGACCCGTTGAGCTTATCACAGCGAAATAGTTTTCCAGAAAGAGACTCAAAAGATAACATCAGAGGTAAAAGCCGGCTGCCGGAGCAAGGCCCCTGTAAAGATAGATTCGAACAAGATAAACGTAGTGCGAGGACTGGATTCGTTCTTGTCTTATATCCTGTTCACACTGTCTAACGCCCCTTAACTCTTCGGCCCCGTTAAGAGCCGAAGGCGGGCGTAAACTTTCGCTGCCGCTTGATGGCGGCGATTGATTCCGCGACCCTGTCGGAGGCAGACTTCAAGCGGGCGAGGGCATCCAGCACAGCCGCGCGCCCGTGCGTCTCTTCGAGCGCAGCTTTGACTTCCCTCTCCGCCAGCCCGTAGGAGTTGAACAACCTCTTAGTCTCTTCCTCGGTAAAGGCCAGCATGGGCTCTTCCACCACGCAGAGCATCTGCTTGGAGCGCATGCGCCAGAGCGGAGCGGGCGGCAAGCTCCTGCCCGTTATCAGTATGTGAGCGTCCGCAGGCAGCAGCGGCAGCAGCCGGCGAAAGAAAGGCACTACCCATTCCGCGTCGTAAACCAGATGAAGATCGTCTATGACTATCAGTAGCGGCTCCCCCGTGGATTCCAGCAGCTCGTAGACAAAAGCCTCCGCCAGCAGCGGCACGTCTTCGATCGTGCCGGTTTCATACAGAAGCCGAGCGAGCGCCTCGTGGCCAAAGTCCGGGCGTTGCCTGCGCACGCTCTCCGCCAGGTATTGAAAGAAGATGCGTAGACTGCTGTCTGCCGCATCCACCTTGTACCAAGCGACTCGCCGGCCTGAGCGCTGCGCGAAATCGGTCGCCAGCCGGGTCTTGCCCGTTCCCGCGCGCCCGTTGATGACGGTCGAGGTGCAGGTCGCCAGGCTCTCTTCCAGAACCTTCAGCAGGCGAGTGCGAGTGACCGCAGGCGGCTCCGAGGGGGCAGTGATTTTGTCGAGGATTAGTTGCATTGTTTAGAAGTCCCGTTTCTCTTGCCGCTCGCTTCCCGTCCGGCGCCTTCCGGGCCGAAACTGGTTGGAATCTTAAGGATTCAGACTTGAGGAATTCTTGAGGTTTCGCAGGCACCGGGCGGGCTTTGGACCGAAAGGCGGGAAATTCATACGGGAATCCGTTGATCAGGCCGGCCCGTGAGCAGACTTAAATGACTGAAAGCTTGTAACTTAACCACAAAATCACGCGAATCAACACGAAAGATTTTGTGTTTGTGCTGATTCGCTTGATCTGTTGGTTTCTGCTCTCTCTTTTAGCTGAAATTTGACGGACTCAGGGCTGTGGTACCATCGTGACTATGACGAAGTCTCCGGCTTTCTTCAGATTTTCGGCGTCCGGTTTCGGGGCCTGCGCCTCTGGAATCAGCGCTATGACGAGAGTGCGCGTTCGCGGCCTGTACCGCTCCAACTGCTCAGGAATGCCCATACGGCCTTCCACGTGGAAAAGGCCCGTGACGTGCAGCACCAGCGCCTTCGGCCTGAGAGATAGGGCCTGAGCTATGGAGTAAGCCATGGTCGCGTCGCGCAGCACCTGTGCGTCGAGGAAGTTCTGTTTTACGTTGCCGTCATGGCCGCCTCCCATGCCTTCCATTGCGCGGCTGAATTTCGCGGCGTAGGCGGCAGAGGCTTCGCCGTAAGGCAGGGGCGCTATCCAGGTCTTCGCCTGCGGCGAAAGCATTGCCAGCGAAGTCCTGCCCATGCGCGAGACCCTGTTCGCATAACGCGTGGGAACGTTGGCGGCTATGACCGGCAGATTCCTGGCACGCGCTAACTCTATTAACGGCCTGTAGTCCGTCTGGTAATTGTTCCAGGGGCGGCTGTCGCTTAATAACTGTTTCTCAAGAATCAGGTTCCCCAGGTACTCGTCCAGGGTCGTCTGCACGTCGCGCTCGAACATCTCTAGGGAGAGCGCGACCTGGCGCCGCGCCGGGGCCTCCGGCGCGCCTGAGCCGTAGCGGGCGGAAGCCGCTTGCAGCAGTTGCAGCTCAAGCCTGTGGCCTACTGCGTCGTTGTGCGTCTCTCCTATGAAGACCACCTCCGCGCCGCCCATAGCGCCGATGACATCATCGAGCGATGCTACTTTGCCCGAAGAATCGTACACGCGAAAGTCAGCCGCACGCATCTGCTCGCCCTGAGCAAAACTTGTCGCGGGCACGAGCGCACACAAAAGGGAGAAGGTTATCAACAGGGCAGCTTTTATCATCGCAATCTCTTCAAAGGAAATTCCAGAACCTCTCTGATGATTCTAACACCCGTCGTCTTCAGGCTTAGACATGAAAGGCGGCTGGAGTCACCTGAGGGTCACATACGATTCCACCTTGGCAGCCGCCGCTGGTTGCCCTTATCTTAACCGGATGCAACTGGATGAAAAAGGCGCCAGGCTCCTGCTGCTGGCGGCGCAGGGCATCATTCCGCGCCCGAAGCGGAAGGCCACCAAAAGAGACGTGCTGATGATGATTCGCCGCATGAGCACGCTACAGATTGACACCATACACGTTGTCGCGCGCAGCCCCTACTTTGTGCTCTGGAGCCGGCTGGGCGAGTACGAGCCCAAGTGGCTGGAAGAGCTTCTTGAAGAGGGAGCCATCTTCGAGTACTGGTCGCACGAGGCCTGTTTTCTGCCCGTGGAAGATTACAGGCTCTATCGCCGCCGCATGCTGGAGGCGGAGTCCATGGGCTGGAAATATTCCGCCTCGTGGGTCAGGGCACATCAAAAGGAGATTCAAGGGCTCAAGCAGCTCATACGCGAGCGCGGAGCCGTGCGCGCCGCGGACTTTGAGCGGACGGACGGCAAGGCGGGCGGCTGGTGGGAGTGGAAGACGGAGAAGCGCGCGCTAGAGATGCTCTTTACCGCCGGAGAGCTGATGATCGCGCGCCGCAGGAATTTCCAGAGAGTCTATGACCTTAGAGAGCGCGTGCTGCCCGATTGGGACGACGCGCAGCTTCCCACAGATGAAGAGGTGCGACGAGAGCTTGCCTTAAGGGCCGTGCGCGCCCTCGGCGTCGCAAAGCCGCGCTGGGTCGCCGATTACTTTCGCACGAACATGAGGGAGACGCTTGGGGCCGTGCGCGCGCTCGCAGACGAGGGCGCGCTGCTTCGTGCAGAGGTCGAAGGATGGGACGAAGCGGGGCTCATTCACCCGGACAATCTTAGACTGGCGAAGGCCGCGCAAGCGGGCTCGCTTGAGATGGAGCACACGACGCTTCTCTCGCCTTTCGACCCGGTGGTGTGGGACAGGGCGAGGGCGCGCTTCATGTTCGACTTCGATTACAGGCTGGAATGCTACACGCCCGAAGCCAGTCGCCGCTACGGTTACTTTACGCTTCCCATCCTGAGGCGCGGCTCGCTGGTGGGCCGTCTGGACGCGAAGGCGCATCGCAAAGACGGCGTCTTTGAAATCAAGTGGCTGTACCTGGAGCCGGGCGTGAAAGTTAAGTCGGAGCTGATTGAAGATATAGCGGCGGCCCTCAAGGAATGCGCGCGCTGGCATAAGACTCCAGAAGTAATTGTCAGGCAATGCGACCCGCCCGCGCTCGCCGCGCGTCTTCAAAAAGCCGTAAATTGAGCCGCTAATCGTCTTCCTTATCGGTCGAGCCCGCGTCCCTTTGGTTCTCTGTTCTGCCGGTCTGTAGTTTGTTGGAGATTTGGCTGCTGAGTCTCTCGCTTCTCTCCTTAACGGGAACTTCGGCGTCGAAGATAGCTTCGAACCAGGTCTGCGCTCTGTTTGTCTCGCCCGTCTCGTATGAACTGTCGGACGCGGCCTCAGCTCTCTCCGATTCGCTGGAAGGCGGCGCGGGGGAATCATTCGACTCCGCCATGCGGGCTTTAAGGTCTTGAAGCTCTCCGGCTATGTTCAGTGCGGCCAGCACGGCTATGCGCGAAAGCTCGAAGGTAGTGGTGTGAGCGGAGATTTGGCGCATGCGCTCGTCCACTATTTCGGCAATACGCCTGATGTGCTCTTCGCCCTTAGGGGAGCGCAGGCTGTAGAGTTGATCGAAGATATTTACCTTAATCGTGCGTGTCGCCTCGTGGGCTGAATCGTTGTTCTCCATCCCGTTACCTTTTGCCTTTGAAATGTGGCCGCGAGTAATATCAATCAGAGGGGAATAATATAGCAATGCTTTTAGCTCATACCATACTGCCGGTGCGTAAACTTTCAAAGCGGGCGCTTGCCTCCTGCGCGCTCGCACTGCTCTTGTGTGCCTTCTGCTCAGAGGCGATTTCCGCCGCGCCCAGGTGGTCTGCGAAGCTGGACGGAAAGGTGCGGTTCTATCAATCCACGGAGCTTGGCGTGCTCGTAGTGGGCACGGAAAAATCCCTGTACTCCGTGGACGCCGAAACCGGAGACGTGCTGTGGCGTAGAAAGGACGCGCGCGTCGATGAGACGGACGTGGCCCCCGTCCCCGGCACGGATATTCTGCTGATAAGCCTTGAGCGCGGCGACAAGACGCGCCTTGAAGCCGTGGATTTGATGACGGGCGATTCCCTCTGGCGCTCGGACAAGGTGCGGGGCGGCGTCATGCAGATGACGTTTGACCCGGACTCGAATCTGGTAGCGGTCGTGCTTGCGCGAGACGCGAAGGGTCGCTCACGCTCCGGGTTCAAGCGCCGGCCCGAAGTGCACGTCTTCAACCTCGCCACGGGCAGAGAGCTGTGGCGGCGAGAGCTTGAGGGCGAGGTGGAGATGATGCCCGCGCTCTGGAGCGAGGACGAAAGCAAGGACGTGCCTTACACGCTGGACAACTATCACCCGCCGGCCTTCATGGACGGACGCCTTTATCTATTCTACGAAGGGCTCACCTCTCTGGACGCCGAGACGGGCAACGAGCGACGCCGCGAGAAGTTTCGCATCAACGAAGAAGGGCTGGCGCTGACGGAAGCGGACGCGGTTGCCGACGAAGGCCACATCTACATTTCGGGTCGCGGGCGTGTGCGCGCCGTCTCTCGCATAAGCGGAGAGACGAAATGGGAGGCAAAGGACCTGGGCCTTACGCCTCAGATGTTGATGGGACGCGACCGGCTCTTTGTCAGAACGGGCGGTAGATTCGCCAGGCTTGAAGACGGCGAGGTGGAAGAGCGCGGCCCCTACGGGATAAGCGCGATTGACTCTACAAACGGCAAGGTGCTCTGGCGCTACAAGGGTGCGGATAAGGGAATCACGAACATGGCCGTGCCGGATGCAGGGACTATCATAGTGGCAGACCGCGACGACCTTATCTTCATAGACGCCGTGACGGGAAAGCGCCGCATGAAGGTGTCGCACGGCATAGAGCGCGCGGCCTTCGTGCTCCTGAACGAGAGGGGCGAGGCGGTGGTCGGCGGGCAGAACGAAGTCGCGGCCTTTATGCTCGCGGACGGGCGCGAGAGCTGGCGCGAGCGGCACACAGCGCCGGGGCGGGGGCTGCTCAGGACAGTGGCTGCGATCGCCGCTCGCGCCGCATCTCTGTACTTTCGTTACGGCGGCGCGGCCATGACGGCCTACAGGGGAGTGCGCCTTGCGACCTCGCTTGCGAGCATACGGTGGTCTGGACTGGTGGCGCACGCTACGGCCTCGAATCTGACGGAGCTTGCGGCCAACTACTCGCGCGATTACGTCAGGGAGAGGCTCTCAACTTACGGCACGCTCGCGCGCGTGCGCTCGGTTTCCGTTCCGCAGGCGCCGCGCATCAGCATACCGCGCCCCTCGGCGTCGGATGTGGAAGAGCGCCTGCTGGACAGACTCGACCCGGCGGCGCAGCTTGAGAAGCTATCGCGCTTTCTCTGGCATCGTCGCAGGCTGGCGGCCCTGCGCGGCCAGTGGCTCTATTTCTACACAGACCTGCGGGGCGCGGGTCGCGGGTTGGCAGGAGTCAACATCAACACTGGACGCACGGAGAGGCGCATTCCCTTAAGCGACCCGGACGAGCGCTTCATCTCGGACGAGTCCATGAACCTGCTCTTCACGGTCAAAGACAACCGGCTCGTCGCGCACTCTTTGAGCGGCGGCGAATGAGGCCCGGCCTCACGGAGGCGAGTTATGAAATGGCTCTACCTGATCCTGGCTCTGGCTGGCGCGTTGCTTCCGCTGTCACAGCTCGCGCCGTTTCTCATGACTTACGGGCCGGACGTGCCGCTTCTCTTCAGGCAGCTTTTCCAGACGCACGCCTCCGCCTTCTTCGGCCTGGATGTCATAGTGTCGTCTGTGGTGCTGTGGCTCTTCGTCTTCTCGGAGGGCAGGAGACTTCGCATGAAAAACCTGTGGCTCTATATCCTCTGCAATCTCGCCGTAGGCGTCTCTCTGGCGCTACCGCTGTTTCTGTTCTTCAGAGAGATTGCGAGGGATAGCGTAACGGGCGACGCGGCCACGTTCGCCGACCGCCCAGCCGTAGAGTGAAGAAGCAAAGCTGGCGCTGTGGTAGCCGTCCACGCTCAAAGGCATCCAGCTTCTCCCGCCGTCCGTTGAATAGTCGGAGCCTGATGGCCCTACCGCCACTAGCTTAGGCTTTCCGGAGCCGGGCATAAAGACGACGCATGACCTGTAACCGTCAGGCCCCTCGCCTTTGATGAGAGACCACGTTCTGCCGCCGTCACTCGTCACGGCCACGTTATCTTTAGCCTCTCGTTCCTTCGTGTAATCGCCGCCGACGGCCACGCCCTGTCGCGCGTTCCAGAACGTGACGGAGAAGATTCCGGCAGACCTTCCGCTGGACATGGGCGTCTTCGTCACGGCCCACGTGCGCCCTCCGTCAATTGAGCTGAAGATGCGTGCGCCTTCGGGGCCGCCTGTGCCGAACCAGACGTTTCGCTTACCCTGTACAGTTATGCAGGTGCCGCTCGCCGCGAAAGCTCCCTCGCCCGCCAGAGCCGCGGGCATACCGTCTGCGGGCATCTCCTTCCAAGTGCGGCCCCCGTCGGAAGTTGTGATGATTAGAAAGCGCCCGCCCACGGGGTCGCTGACGGCTATCCCGTGCTCGCTGTCCCAGAAGGCCATAGCGTCAAAGAAAGCTTCCGGCCTGCTGTTCCTGAACTGCAACGCCCAGGTCTTGCCGCCGTCGGTCGTCTTGTAGATTCTGGACTTCTCGCCCTCTCCTATTGAAAGCAGGTAGGCCGTGTCGGCACTGAAAGCATCAACGTCGCGGAAATCAAGCTCGGACGCGCCGGGCACAACTCCAGCGACCCAGGTCTTGCCGCCGTCCGTAGTGCGCGCGTAAGTTCCCTTGTCGCCGCTCGCCCATGCGACGCTGCGGCTGACGGCGCTCACGCCCCTGAGCCTGACCTCGGTGCCGCCGGATTGCGATACCCACTGGGCGCTGGCTGCGCCCGCGGACATCGCAGCAAACAGGCCCAAGGTGATTATCTTCATCAGAAGCATGTGAATGATTCCAAACGGACGGATTCTGAACCGCCCTGTAGAGGTAAAGCTCACAGGCCAGCCATGTCCCACTTTCGGATTACTTCGCCAATCAGCCCGGCGACCTTGTCCGTCACTTTGTCGAAATACTCTCTCGCCTTTTTCTGGTCGAAGTTGGGATATCCCTGCCCCGGTTGATACAGACCGATTGAGGACGGGAACGGAGCGGCGGACCAGGTGCCGGGCGCAGGGTACGCCGTGGCTAGGTCCTCTTTGTAGCGCTTCTGCTGCACCAGGCTCGGGTCTATGGCCTGTATGAATGCCGTCTCATTAAGGCCCGCGTGGCCGCCATCTTCGCCAAAGACCTGCTTGGTCACGTCGGAAGCGAACGACCACCAGTTGATGACGAGCGTGCGCACGCGCCGCTCGGCCGAAACCTCTGCGGCGACAGAGTTGAGCACAGTCGTCTGCGGCCCTCCGTGCCCGTTCAGGATGATGATGTTGCGGAAGCCGTTTTTGACGAGCCCCTCCATGACCTGCTTGATGAAGGGGCGATAGGCGGATTCTGTAATCTGAAAAGCGCCTGGATAGGCTTCCATGCTTCCGGTCATGCCGTAGGGAACAGTCGGCGCTATCATGGCGTTGACGCGGCGGGCTATGCGCTGGGCTATGGCCATGGGGGCCGTGTTGTCAGCGCCGTTGTTGATGACGCCGTGTGGCTCAAGCGTCCCCGTGGGAAGCAGCACCGTCTGAATACGCCCGGGCACGACTTCACGAAACTCCATCCAGTTAATGCGCTCCATCTCGCGCGTAGAAACAAAGTCGGCCTGAGCATTGGCCGAGCCCGGGCCGCC
>DASVVZ010000006.1:0-1780 GCA_036389875.1 Pyrinomonadaceae bacterium | reverse complement strand
AGTACGCTTCCGATAAGCCCGACGACAATACTCTGCGCCTGACGCTGCTCTATACGCCCGGCCTTGGCGAAGGCAACGGGAAGGATTATCACGATCAAACCACGCAGGACCTGGGCCATCACGAGTTCGTTTATGGTCTCGCAGGCCACCAGGGCGACTGGCGGCGTGAGCAGACTGACTGGCAGGCCCAGCGACTTAACCAACCGCTCATCGCATTTCAAAGCTCACAGCACAGGGGGACGCTCGGCACGAGCTTCTCCATGCTCGCGGTCAACAACAGCCGCGTGCGCGTGCTGGCCTTCAAGCGAGCCGAGGAGAGCGACGAGATGATCGTCCGCCTGGTGGAGCTCGATGGAAGACCGGCACGGAATGTTCGCATCCGTCTGGCCGGGCCCATTGCGAGCGCGCGCGAAGTCAACGGGCAGGAGCAGCCAATCGGCGCGGCCACTATTGCCAGGGGCGAGCTTGTGACAGACCTGGGCCCTTACCAGCTTCGCAGCTTTGCGCTAAGGCTCGCGCCCTCGCGCAAGAATCTGGGTGTCCCGCAATCGCTCCCGGTCGAGTTGCCTTACGACCTTTCCGCGAGCAGCCTTCACGATACGAAAACGGCCGGCGGCTTTGACTCCGCAGGGCGCAGCCTGCCAGCCGAGATGCTGCCCGGCGAAGTCTCTTACGCGGGCATACGTTTCCGTTTGGCTCCCGCAGGCGTGGGCCAGCCAAACGCGCTCAGGGCCGCCGGGCAGACGATCAATCTGCCGCCGGGTAATTTCAAGCGGCTCTACATTCTGGCCGCCTCTGTGGACGACGACCAGCGTGCGGCCTTCCGCGTCGGCGAGCGCAGCGTTGAGCTGACGATACAGAACTGGGGCGGTTTTATAGGACAGTGGGATAACAGGCAATGGACTGAGAAGGAGGTAACTATTCCGCCCGCGAACCCCGTTGACCCTGCGGCACCGCGAACTCGCATTGATCCTTACGCAGAGATGACGGGCATCAGGCCGGGCTTTATCAAGCCCGCGCCGCTCGCCTGGTTCGCCTCGCATCATCACAACACCGGCGGCAGGAGCGAGCCCTACGCCTATTCCTACCTGTTCGCCTATGCCATAGATCTCCCCTTGGGCGCAAAGACTTTGACGCTGCCCCGCAACGACAGGATACGCGTCATGGCCGTCACCGTGTCGGACGAGGGAGAGCAATTCAGGGCGGCCCGTCCGCTCTACGACACCTTGGAACGGGATACAAAGTAGATGAGATACGGGAGTCATACACAGGTCACGCGCCGTATGATTAGAATGAGCATAGCCCTGCTACTTTTGCTCGCCGGGGCAAACAGTATCGCCGCGCAGAGCCGCACGGATTCAATCTTCCGCAGCTCGAAGCCCGTCACCATGTCGGAGCTGAACCGGATGACGACGGGTGGAGTGTCTGTCATGGAAGTCAACGATTACGTGTTCGGAAATTACCGGGGCGATTTCCCTTCACCGCCGCACGCCGATCTTAATCCGAAGAAGGCTTTCATTATTTTCTGGAAAGATTTTGATTACCGCTTCGTCTTCTCTCACGAGGCCAGCTATTGCCCCTGGTTTGAAATGCCGTCGGGTGCGGCTGTCTCTTACCAGTTCTTCGAGGGGAATGAGGGTTGGGCAGAGTTGTTCAATAATCCCGGTCGAAGAGAGCAGAACAGTTTTGTAGAGATCATCGAGAGCGGCCCGCGCCGCGTCTGGTTGCGCTGGACATACACGGGCGTGAATATGAAGTCCGGTGATGCCGCCTTTCGCGG
>DASVVZ010000005.1:0-3474 GCA_036389875.1 Pyrinomonadaceae bacterium | reverse complement strand
GGAGCCTTCAACAGGGGCCTGAGGTCAAACTCCACTCTTACTTCCTCTTTAGGTGAGACTTTTACCGGAGGCAGCCTGTCCGAATAGCGCAGGCGCTGTAGCTCCTGTCCCAGCTTCTTATAATCTGAGGAGCGTGTGACGGAGACCTCAAGGCTCAGGCCCGGACTCAGCAGAAGCGAGCCATCCTGAAATTCTACAGCCGGAAACTGCTTCTCCCTATCGGAGAAATTTCTGAAAACCAGCCAAAGGGTTAAAGGCTCATCCGTGGAGAAAGCATTTTTTGAAGCGCGAAGCGACACTGGCTCAGTGGCGAGAATGTTTTCAATCTCCGCTCTCTTCCGCATCTCCGCAAAGCGTTCGGGATAATCGGCCCTGACGTTGCGCCCGCCGTCCGAAGTGAGAAGCCATATGCCACGCCGGTTCCTGTTCTGGTAGTGCTCTATTCTGGGGCAGATTATGTTCGACTGGTTCTTCCACCTGAGCGTCAATTCGTCGCCCGCCTTTACGTTTCCCCAGATTACTTCGCTGACCATGATCGTCCCCTGGCCATAATCAAAGCCATCAGCAGAGTATTCCGAGACGGAGCGCAGTTCGCCTATGATTATCAAATCACTATCCTGAACCAGTTGGTTCAAAGGGACGTAGGCCCATTCCCCGTACGAGGGGAATGCAGAGCTGAGAATTATCGATATCAGAAGAAGCAGGCGTTTCATAAAGCCTCCTTAATCACGGGCCGTAATTGCTTACGGTCTGCGGCATTCTTCCCTGTAAAAATAGAACGCGCCGTCATGCTAAAACCTGTGCGCCCGCGAACACAACAGTCTCTCCGGTTAAATATCTGTGTATTCCTGCGGCGGCGAGCTTGCCCATTTGAGAGGCGTCTACGGCTTCGCGCCCGCCGTTGACGCAATCGCCCCCGGCGAAATACTTCGGATTGCCGGTCTGCATAGTCTCCTTGTTGACAAGGACGCGGCCCGCCCCGTCCAGCTCGAGGCCCGAGATGCTGGTCAGAAATTCTTTGCGTTTCATCTGGCCAAGGGCCTTGACGACCATATCCACTGGGATGTCGAACTCGGAGCCGGTGACGGGCCGGGCGGAGCGGCGGCCCGTCTCGTCGGCTTCGGTCAACTCCATTCGCACGCAGCGAATCGCGCTGACGTGCGAGTTGCCCTCACCGGGCAGAATCTCCACGGGCGCCGTCTGCCAGCAGAACTCTATGGCGTCCTGTTTGGCCAGCTCGTACTCGTACTCGTAGGCGGGCATCTCGCGCTGCGAGCGGCGATAAATCATCAGAACTCTTTCCGCTCCCAGACGCTTGGCCTGCGTGACGGCGTCTATGGCTGTGTTGCCAGCGCCCACCACGGCCACAGTACGGCCAATGGGAACGTTCTGCCAGTCCCGCGTCTTGATGCGCTCTATGAACTCAAGCGCGTCGTAGACCCCTTCCAAATCTTCGCCCGGCACGCCGAGCCTGGCGGTCGCGCCGAGCCCCGCGCCTATGAAAAGCGCCTCGTGATTTTTCTCAAGCTCTTCGAGCGAGACGTCGCGGCCTATCTCCGTGTTGAGCTTGAACTGGACTCCGAGCCGCTCGACCTGCGCGGCCTCGTCCGTTGAGACCATCTGCGGCATCTTGTACTCGGCCATGCCGTAGGTGTCGAGTCCGCCCGCCAGAGGCTTGCGGTCGTAGACCGTGACCGCATAGCCCAGGCGCGCCAGGTAAGTCGCGCAGGAGAGCCCCGCAGGGCCTGAGCCAATGACGCCCACGGACTTTCCATTCGGCTCGCCCGCGCGCAAGACCTCCCGGCCCTCTCGCATCACGTAATCGGTGGCGTAGCGCTGAAGCCTTCCAATCTCAATCGGCTTCTCCATCAAAGTGAGCTCGACGCAGGCTCCCTCGCAGAGCACGTCCACAGGGCAGACGCGCGCGCAGGTGGCTCCAATCGGATTGGCGTCGAAGATGACGCGGGCCGAGCCAATCAGATTTCCGCTCGCAATCTTTTTGATAAAGGCCGGGACATCTATGTGAGTGGGACAGGCGCGCGTGCACGGCGCGTCGTAGCAGTAAAGGCAGCGATTCGCTTCAAAGTGCGCCTCGGCCACGGTCAGGGCCGGGGCTATCTCACGAAAGTTGCGCTCTATCTGCTCGTTATCAAGACGAGGGACGTTTTCAATCTTCATCATAGCTTATTCTTAGTCGGCGCAAATTGGGCCGTAGGTGTTGGGCCGTCTATCACGGAAGAACTGCCATGTGTTGCGCACCTCCTGAATCATATCCAGATTCAGGTCGGCCGTGACCAAGGCGTCACGGTCACGCGGGCCTTCGGCCACGAACTGGCCACGCGGGTCACAGAAGTAGCTCTGGCCGTAGAACTCGCCGATGTCCCAGGGCTGCTCGTGACCGACGCGGTTGATTGCGCCTATGAAGTAGCCGTTGGCTACGGCGTGCGCGGGCTGCTCCAGCCTCCAGAGGTATTCGGAAAGACCCGCGACCGTGGCCGAAGGGTTGAAAACAATCTCGGCTCCGTTTAAGCCCAGCACCCGCGCGCCTTCCGGAAAGTGACGGTCGTAGCAGATGTAGACGCCAATCTGAGCATAGGCCGTCTTGAAAGTGGGATACCCCAGGTTGCCCGGCGTAAAGTAGAACTTCTCCCAGAAGCCGGGGTTGACCTGCGGGATGTGATTCTTGCGGTACTTGCCAAGGTAACGGCCGTCCGCGTCGATGACTGCGGCCGTGTTGTAATAGAGACCCGTAATCTCGACTTCGTAGATGGGGACGATAATCACCATCCCGTGCTCTTTGGCCACGTCCTGCATGAGCCGAACCGTGGGGCCGTCTGGAATCTTCTCCACAGCCTCGTACCATCTGGTCTTCTGCTCGGCGCAGAAGTAGGGGGTGGTGAAGACCTCCTGCATGCAGAGAATCTGCACGCCCTGCCTGGCGGCTTCTTCAATCATCGAGAGGTGCTTTTCAATATTTGCGCGTTTAATCTCTTCTATGGGCGCGTCTGTGGGCGCGGCGTTGGTGGCCTGTATCAGACCGCATTTAACTGTGCGTGCCATAAAACTATTCTCCTTTAAGGTTCGGATGATTACTCATCAAAATGTAGTAGAGGACGAAACCTATTGCGAAGGTGACGAACCACGCGTAGGTGTAGAGTGTATCGAAGAAATCGGGATTTGTAACCTGCCCGCCGGGCGTAGTCGCCGCTCGTACGAAGCCGGGCACAACGGGCGCAACCGCCGCCACGAGCGCAATCATCGCCCGCCAGTTGAAGCCCGAGCCGTAACTGTAACGCCCGCGCGGGTCAAATAATCCGGCCAGGCTTAAGCGTTGTCTTCTCAAAACCCAGTAATCGCAGATGAGAATCCCGGCAATCGCTCCCATCAATCCCGAATAGCCTATGAGCCAGGTGAAGATGTAATCGCCCATGGAGCCCATCAATTTCCAGGGCATCATCAGGATGCCTATGAGGG
>DASVVZ010000004.1:0-3826 GCA_036389875.1 Pyrinomonadaceae bacterium | reverse complement strand
GCGGAAGGATGGGGGCTCGCGTCTCCAGTATGTCAAGACAGCATGCGCCCAGTGTGAGCAACGGAAGAGACAGTGCGAAAAATAGTATTTCAATAACATTGAGGAAGGAGCGGAAGCTACCCGGCGCAAGCAGCGTAACGATTGGCCACAACAGCGCCCCCAGGATAATGGACAGCAGGCCGCCTGCAAACCCCAAGCTTGCGCTGATTGACGGCCTGCTCCACCGCGCCTTTATGATTAGAAGATAGATTCTTTGATATAGCTCTCCCCTGAGCTCGTCTCTCTGCAAGAGATATATCTTGTTCATGCTCTGCCCTTCCACAGAAGCCCGCGAGGCTGGCGGGCCAGGGCACAGCGGCGACCTGCACGTAGGTCGCCGCCGCACCTACACGTATCTAACCCATGTCGAGCGCCTCGCGGAACAGATAATTTCCCCGTGTTGTCCTCCTCTATCCCTCGGTAGAGGCGCGGCGAGCCACTTCGGCAAACAAATTGCCAGCACCCCTGATACTACTCCGCGGCGCATAAGGATGGCGTAAAGGGTTTATAAAAAGTTTATAAAGACAGGGGAACTGCTCTTATGCACCGGGGTCGAAGCGGTAACCGACCCAGGGCTCTGTGAGGATGTAGCGGGGGGCGGAAGGGTTCGGCTCAACCTTTTTTCTCAGTTGCCCGACAAAAACGCGCAGGTACTCGCCCTGCTCAATGTAGTTGCTGCCCCAGACCGCCCCCAGCAGATTATGATGCGTGAGAACTTTGCCTGCGTGCCGGACGAAGTGGCTTAAGAGGTCGTACTCCTTGGGCGTGAGATGAACTTCCGCCTCGCGTACGAAGACCCTGCGAGACTCCAGGTCGAGGCGAAAGTCGCCTTCTTCTAAAACAGAAGGCGAGGCTTCGTTAGCGGTTTGCGTGGTCGCGCGCCGCAACTGTGCGCGAACGCGGGCCAGCAGCTCGTCCATCCCGAAGGGCTTCGTGACATAGTCGTCGGCCCCGGCGTCCAAAGCTTCGACTTTCGTTTTCTCTTCGCCGCGAACCGAAAGCACTATAATTGGAAGCGGTGAGGCATCACGCAGGCGTCGAGTTAACTTGAGCCCGTCCATATTGGGCATAGAGAGATCTGTAATCACCAGGTCCGGGGGCCAGTCGCCGAATGTCTCCAGGGCAGAGACTCCGTCTGACGCAACCCTCACCTCGTAGCCGTGAGTCTTGAGACTGGTGCGAAGGACGCGAGCTATCTGAGGCTCATCATCTACAACCAGGATGCGGGGCTGCTGTGTCATGGTACGAAAGCTCAACTACGCTAAATCTCAATCTGTGAGCCCAGCTCAACAACCCTGTTAGGCGGCAGGCAGAAATAGGCCGTCGCGCTGGACGCGTTGCGAGACATGAGGGCGAACAATTTCTCGCGCCAGATCATCATGCCCGGATACCTGCTCGCGACCACCGTCTCGCGACCCAGAAAGAACGTAGTATTCATAGGCTCCAGGCGAAGGGCCGATAGCTCCAGGTTTTCCAAGACCCTCGGTATGTCCGGGTCTTCCATAAACCCGTAGTTAATAATCATACGGTAGAACTCGTGGCCTAGCGACTCCAGCTGCACGCGCTCTTCCGGCTCGACGTAGGGAGCCTGTTTCGTTTTTACGGTTAAAAGCACGACGCGCTCGTGCAGAACTTTATTATGTTCGAGGTTGTGCATGAGCGCCGGCGGCGTTCCCGTTGCAGTCCCGTTCATGAAGACGGCCGTGCCGGGCACACGCGTGGGCGGATTCCTGGCGATGTCGCTTAGGAAATCTTCGATCGGATGAGCGCGAGACATGAGCCTCTCGGCCAGAATGCGGCGTCCCTTCTTCCAGGTCGTCATCAACAGGAAGATTAAGGCCCCGACAACCAGCGGGAACCAGCCGCCGTGCGGAATCTTGACGACGTTCGCGCCAAAGAACGCCAGATCGATGATGAGAAAGAAGCCCGTCAGCGCGAACGTCAGGGCCAGGCCCCATCCCCACTTACGGCGCTCTACGACGCCCAGCAGAATAGTCGTGATGACCATTGTCGCCGTCACGGCTACGCCGTAAGCGGCCGCCAGGTTACTGGACGAGCCGAAGCCTATGACAATCGCTATACAGCCAATCATCAGCGCCCAGTTGAGCGCCGGGATATAAATCTGCCCCATCTCGGTCGAAGAGGTGTGCTCAATTCTGAGTCTAGGCATGAAGCCCAGCTGTATGGCCTGCATCGTGAGCGAGTACGCCCCTGAGATTAAGGCCTGCGATGCGATAATCGCTGCCGAGGTGGCAAGAGCGATGAGCGGGTACAGCGCCCAGCCGGGTGCGAGCCGGTAGAAGGGATTCTCGGCGGCCGCAGGGTTCTCGATGAGCAATGCCCCCTGGCCCAGATAGTTGAGCAGAAAGGACGGCAGAACGACCGTGTACCAGACCAGGCGGATGGGACGTTTCCCGAAATGACCCATATCCGCATACAGGGCTTCGCCGCCTGTCACGACCAGAAAGACTGTGCCGAGCACCAGGAAGCCGTCCCGGCCTTCACGCATGAAGAAGTTAACCGCATGAATCGGGTTGAAAGCCCCTATCACCGACGGGTGGCGCGCGACCTGCATGATGCCAAGCAGTGCTATAACGATGAACCACACGAGCATGACGGGCCCGAAGAGACGCCCGACTTTCGCCGTACCTCGACTCTGAATCAGGAACAGCCCGATGATAATCACAATCGTAGCGGGAACCACGTAAGGCGCGAAAAGGGGCGTCGCCACGTTCAAGCCTTCGATTGCGCCAAGGACGGAGATGGCTGGCGTAATGATGCCGTCGCCATACAGTAGCGCCGCCCCGAAGATGCCCAGCACGACGAGCACCCAGCTCTCCTTTCTGCTCACAATCTTAATCGGGGTCGCCAGCGCGGTTAAGGCCAGGATGCCGCCTTCCCCGTGATTGTCTGCGCGCAGGACGAAGATGCAGTACTTAATCGAAATGATGATGATGAGCGCCCAGAAGATGAGCGAGAGCACGCCGAAGATATTGTCGGGCGTAGCCTTTATCGCGTGCGGGCCGTGAAAGCACTCGCGCATGGCGTAAAGCGGGCTCGTCCCTATGTCGCCATAAACGATGCCAAGGGCGGTCAGCGATAGAATGGCAAGGTAGCGCCCCCCCGGAGAGGCGGTATGTGGATGTCCATACTCGTCCGTGATTGTCGTGTGAATATCCGTCGAAGCTCTTACAGCCATAAAGTTGTCCTGAAAGAAATGAATTTATTCCGCTTCACAATAGTTCCCATCCGAACGCAATCAAAAGGGGCTAAAGATTTACGCCGTCTGTCAGAGCCACGGCTCACGAGTTTAACGCGCGGACATGTTGCTCCGGGCATACAAGCGCCTATAGGATGGCATAAAAGTTATAAAGATTTTATAAAGATTCCGCCTGTCCTTATTGTTGTCTTCACGATATTAAGCTATAGTGCGAGCCAATCAGGACTGCGGTGAACCCAAAGTCCGGAAGTGGTTGCTGGGGTGAGGACAGTGACCACCAAGAAATAGGCGCTGAGCGGCTACATGCTGCTCGCGCCTATTTGCTTTAGAGAGTGTGGGAATTACCTGAACATACGCAGTGCAAATGTGTTGTTAGGCGCGGCCGTAGTTAAAATCAGCTCTTTTTGATTTAGGTCTCTCCATCATTGCGGGACGCTCAACTCTTATACGGTTATTTCCCGTAAAGGTTGGCTACGCCAACAACCACCCCGCCGAAGACACCTACGCGCGGGGCATCCGGGTTCAGGCCGAAGCGCATCCCGCCGTCGAGTTGGAGACGCTTGTTCA
>DASVVZ010000003.1:0-8580 GCA_036389875.1 Pyrinomonadaceae bacterium | reverse complement strand
AGCCCGGGCGTGCTATAATCGCCCGTATCGGCGCGCTCCCTAAATCTCTTCTCCCTCACCCGGGAGAAGCATCACTGGAGAAGCTATGAGCAGATTCAAGACTATATTCGCGGCCCTATCACTGCTGCCGCTGCTGGCGATGAGCGTCGCGGCGCAGGATAAGACTACGGGCAGCATAAAGGGGCGCGTGCGCGTGGAGTCGGGCAAGCCCTCGGATGTCGCGGTCATAGTACGACAGGGCGAGCGCGAGATAACGCAGGGCACGAGCAACTCTAAAGGCGAGTTCACCATAGGCGGGCTTCAACCGGGCGTCTACAGCGTCACCTTCAGAAAGCCTGGCCTGAGCGTAGGCACCGTCAACAACGTGGAGGTGCGCGCGGGCAAAGTGAGAACGCTCGGCGACCGCCTCATACTGACGGTTGACGAAGGCTCCATAGCCTTCCTGCGGGGCAGCGTCTTCGACCCGTCGGGCCGCAGCGTTCCGGGCGCGCGCGTGGAGATTGCCCGCATAGAAGCGGACGGGAGCGCGAAAAAGCTTGCAGACCGCGTCACGACAGAGACAGGACAATTCGCTTTCCGTCTCCCGCCCGAGAAGGCCCGCTACCGCGTGACGGCCAAGGCCGGAGGCGCGCAGGATGCCTCGCAGGAGATAACCATAGACGATGCGGTCGTCTACAGGGTAGCACTGACGCTTCAGCCCAGGTAAACCAAGCGAACAAGAGGGGCTGAATTTATCGTATGAAAGATACAGCACCCCACACGGATGAGACGCACGAGCAGTTCCTGACGGCAAGGCAGCTGGCGGCCATCCTTCAAGTGAGCGAAGCGACCGTCAGGCGGCTGGCGAGAAAGGGGCGCATCCCGTCTATTCGCCTCACGCCTCGCCTCATGCGCTTTCATCTACAGTCCGTGCGCGAAGCCCTGGACGGCGGCCGCCCGCGCGCGCGACGTTCCGAGCCGGAAGCGGAAATCGACACCGCTCAGCTTTCATTCACTGACCTCTTCTAAAAAGAGCTCAGGAGTCGGAATAAGAGCATCGCCTTCTTATTCCGACTCCTGCATTCTCTATCCGGAAATTCTGTTTAGCTACCCTCTGCGGCGTCCGGCGGCCGAGCGCAGTAGAGCCGTGATGTCCACCCACCGCCCGTCGCGCTTTATGTAAACGCGTGCCGCCCGGCTGCTCAAGCCCGCTCCGGGCGAAGCGCTGGACACTCGCCATTGGCCGTCCTCGCGCACGAGCGTCTGCTGCGCCACAATCTTTCCTTCGCCTTCCGACGGCTTCAAAACGCGACCGTAGATGACCGTGTCCACAACGGCAGTGTTGCCGCGCACGCGCACGGCGCCTATCTCCATTCGCTCTAGACGGTAATTGTCGTCCGCGGTCTGCATGCCGCTGGTGAATCGCTGGCGCGTGAAGCGCTTTTTCGTTGAGTTCGAGAGCGAATCGTAGAGCTCGTCGTACTGGCGCGACTTCATCTGGTTGAAGATGCGCTGCACCGCCGAGCGGACTTCCGCCCTTTCGTCGGCTGAAGCGGCAAGGAGCGCCTGCGGCCACGCCGCAATCATTAAGCCGAGAGCTATAAGCCATATCAAGCGTCTATTGATTCTCATCTTCTTCTCCGGAAACCTCATCCTCTTTAATCTCTTCTACGATAGATTTCTTCAAATGATTTCTCATATTGAGAAACCAGCAGACAATACCCAGGGTGGCGGTGACGAAAGCCACTTCCACATTCCACCAGAACAGTAGCGCAGCCATCGCCACTACCATCAAACCCCCGGCTGCAATCATCCACCAGCGCTCCGTGCGCATAACTTCTGTGCTCATTAAAAAGTAGAAAACCCCTTTGCTCTTAGTTCACCGTCACAGGAATGGATACCTGAAGATTTTTTGGAGGATAGCAGACCTGGTCGTCGCAGGCCTGGAAACGCAGCCGCGCGGCAACAGCGCGCTCGCCCTTTGCCGCTCCTGCCTGAGCGCTCAGCGCAAAGCTGATGGTGGCCTCCTTTTCGTAGACGGCCAGCGCCTGCTCCGAAAATGAGAACTTCCTTGTCAGCGAAGGCGGATATCTGGGCTGGCCCGCGTTGATTCCGTCCGACTGCTCCAAAGTCAACTGCGTGGCAATCTGATATTGCGAAGCGGGGTTGGCGTTGATGTGATAGCCCTCTTTGATTTTCAGCTTGACCTCTGCCTGCGCAGACTTTCCGGCCTCGACTACCACCTTCGACGCGTTTACCACCAGCACGTCTTCGGGCAAAGACGAGGCCGGCGCATTTCCATTCGCGGAGGAAGACTGCGAGCCCGTGTTCGCGGCAGGAGCCTGAGGCGCGTTGCCGCTCGTCTCCGTGCCCGAACATGACGCGAGCAGAGACGAAAGAAGGAGGAAGAGAACTGTTAAGAGATTTCTATTCATATTCGGTTTAAGGATTGCTCCGGTTTATGTGGCGGTCGCGGGCGGCGGCTGCGTTTGCTGCGGCGGCTGTGCGGCCGCTACGGGCGTCCGTCGTCGCGCGCGTCTGAAAAGATAGCGCAAGAGAAGCCAAACCGGCAGCACGACGAAGATTAGAATCGGCACAAGCGCTATGAAGAACCGTATCAGGCCGAGCGTAATCATGGCCGCCACGTCCAGGCCGTCCGCGAAGGCGCGCTTGACGCTATAGAAAAAGCCCGTCGAGCTGACCATTTGCGAGGGGGGCATGATGGTGACGGTGATGGTGGAAAGGCTCGTCTGATTTTCAAGAAAGCGGCGACGCCCCTCCAGCCGCTCTATCTCCGCGCGCACGTCCGATAGCTGGCTCTGTACTTCGAGCGCGTCCGAGACAGACTTGGCCTGCTTCATTATCTCCATGAACTGCGTTTCAAGGGCCTGCTTTGCTCTGATGCGCGCTTCAAGGTCTATGTACTCTTCGGTCACGTCCTGCGTCGTAACCTTGTCCTGTGCGACGTGGCTGCCCGCGCCGCGAATCTCCTCTATGACGGCATCGAATCGTGCGGCGGGCACGCGAATCGTTATCGTGACCGTCATCTCTGGCTTCAACTGTCCATTGGCGTTCGTCTGTTTCGATTCGGAGCCGACAACGAAGCCGCCGCTCGACTCCGCTATCGAAGAGATGCGTCGCTGGCTGTCGCCGGGGTTGCCGGATTCGAGAGTCATCTGCGCGTTGCGTATGAGCTTTCGCTCCGTGACGGTGACGGACGCCTGGGAGTTCTGCGCGTTCGTTAACGAAGCAGGCTTCATCTGCCCGTCCTGAACCGTGGAGGAGCTGCTTCTGCCCATAGAACCTGGCGAGCCCTCCTGCGGGACGGGCGCGGTGGCGGTTCTTGGGGCAGTCCCCGCGCTCTCGGATTCATTAATACTTCTCCCTGAAGAACAGCCCGCCAGACCGGCGAGCACGACCGCCAGCAAGCAGATGGCTAAGTGTCGCATGAGTTGACTCCTTTGATTTGATAAGTCGCACACATGCCCTTGAACGATTAAACTCTCCTGTTTTTGCACCCGTCCCTCTCTTTTTACTCCTCTTCCCTGTTCTTTGAATCGGGCTTCCTGATGCCGAATTTTTCCAGCCTGTACTGAAGCGTGCGGAAGGTCAGGCCGAGCAGCTTCGCGGCCTTCGTGATGTTGTAGTCCGTCTGCTCCATGGCCTGAATGATAAGGTCGCGCTCCACGTCTTCGAACGAGATGCCTTCGGGCGGGAGACGGAATGCGCCTGCCTGTGCGGGCCGCGTCTCCTGCCTGATTTCGAGCGGCAGGTCTTCGACATCTATCATAGGCCCTTCGCACAGCAGCAGCGCGCGCTCGACTGCCGACTCCAGCTGGCGCACGTTGCCGGGCCAGCTGTACTCCTGCATGAGCCTGCGGGTGTCGGTCGTCAGGCCGTTGCAGAGCCGCGCGGTGTTGCGCGTGTACTTGTTCAAAAAGTGGTTGATAAGCACGGGTATGTCGTCGCGCCTCTCGCGAAGCGGCGGCACGTCAATCGACAGAACGTTGATGCGATAGTAAAGGTCTTCGCGGAACCTCTTATCAGCGACCATGGCCCGCAGGTCGCGGTTAGTGGCCGCGATGACTCGCACGTCCACGGACATTTCACGCACGCCGCCGACGCGCCTGATCTTTCGCTCCTGAAGTGCGCGCAGGAGCTTGGCCTGCATCCCTACGTCCAGCTCGCCTATCTCGTCCAGAAAGAGCGTGCCGCGGTCAGCGACTTCGAAGAGACCTTTCTTCTCGGCGTGAGCGCCCGTGAAGGAGCCCTTCTCGTGGCCGAACAGCTCCGATTCCAGAAGGTTCTCGTTGATGGCGGCGCAGTTGACGGCCTGAAACATCTCCGTCGCGCGCGGGCTCTGCGTGTGAATGGCACGGGCAATCAGCTCTTTGCCCGTGCCCGATTCGCCGCGAATCAGCACGGTGGAGCTGGAGCGTGCGACCTTGACTATCATCTTCTTGACCGCCTCCATCTCCGCCGAATCCGAGATGATTTCAAGGTCAAGCTCGTCCAGCTTTGAAAGCGCCCGTCGTATGGTTTGAAGCAGCTGGTCGCGGTCGTAGGGCTTCTGCAGGTAATCGTATGCGCCGCGCCTTAGTGCTTCTTTGGCAGACTCTATAGAGCCGTGCGCCGTCAGCAGTATGACTAAGATGGAAGAGTCCTGCGCCAGCAGGTGTTGCAGCAGCTCTATGCCGTCCATGCCAGTCATCTTCAAGTCCGTCAGGACAAGGTCGTAGCGCTTCTCTTTAGCGAACTTCAAGGCCGCTTCACCTGACGCAGCCGTTGTCACGTCGTAGCCCTCGCTGGAGAGAATCATCTCCAGAATTTCGCGCTGCGATTTCTCGTCGTCCACCACCAGTATGCTTTTGCGTCCCATTTCAACTCCGGATTTTGAATTAGAATGCTGTTACAGAAGCCTAGATAATAACTGTTAATCAATCTCTATGCACATCATCAGGCATCCTGTTTGGCGGGCAGGGTAATTGTAAAGGTCGTGCCCTCGCCCGCTTCTGACTGAACGCTGATTGTGCCGCCGTGGTCGTCAACGCCCTTTTTGACGATGGCGAGCCCCAACCCCGTGCCAGTCTCTTTGGTAGAGAAGTAGGCCTCGAAAATCTGCGAGATGTTTTCGGGCGGGATGCCGCGCCCCGTGTCCGTGATGTCTATGCGGGCTTCGCGACGGCCGTTGTCGCTTACGCTCGCGAGGTGAATCGTCAGGCGCCCGCCTTCGCCGTCAATGGCCTGAAGGCCGTTGATGATGAGGTTGGTCAGCACGGAGCGCATGGTCTCTTCGTCGCCCATGATCAGGGGCATATCGTCTTGCTTCACTATCCGCGTCTCTATGCCGTTTTCTGCGGCCTGCACTTCTACTAAACGCAGAGCATCCTCCGTCAGCAGGTTAAGGTCTAGCGGGCGAAGCTCAAGGTGTGTTGGGCGCGAGTATTTGAGAAACTCGGTGATGCGCGTGTTGATGCGCGCGACCTCCTTCTTGAGCTGTACGGCGAGGCGCTCAAAGGTCTCACGCTTCTTCTCGTCTTCGGGCGCGAACGCCGTGCGCAGGTGGTCGAGCGTCAGGTTTATGTAGTTGAGCGGATTTCTAATCTCGTGCGCGATGGCCGAAGCTAGACGACCCACGACCGCCGAGCGTTCCACCTGATTGAGGCGCGATTCAAGCTCGCGCGTGCGGCCCACGCCAGCAATCATCTCGTTAAAGCGCGCGGCGAGCGCTCCCATCTCGTCGCGCCTGTCGGTCGGGACACGAAAATCAAGCTCGCCTGCCGCGACCCTTCGCGCGGCCTCGGACAAATCCTTTATGGGCCGGGTGAATCGCCAGACCAGCACGCTCGTCAGAATAATCATCACGAGCAGCACCACCAGCGTATAGAGCAGCGTGCTAGCCTCTTCGTGGCTGACCTGCACGCGCGGCGCGTCGGCTGAGCCGAGCGCCACGATAACGTACCAGCGCCCCTTCTCGGTCTCGACCGGGAAAGCGAAGGCGCGCGGCTCGCCTGCGCCTTCGGGCACGGGCGCGAGCGCGGATTTCGGCAGATGAGTTGTGTAGTCTCCCAACTGTGAAGGCCTGATCAGGGGAGGCAACTGCACATCCTGCAAATAGACGTAGTCACGCGTGCCGTCGGGTCTTTCAGTCGGGTTGTAGTCCTTGAGGCTGTCGCGCACGCGCCCCTGGTCGTCCACAACCAGTATGTTCATGATGCGCCCGGCGCTCTCGTCCAGAAGCGGCTCCTGCGCCTGCTCGCTCAGGTTATAGAGCCACTCCTGTTTCGAGATGCTTTCGACGCCGAGCGCCGTCGCCGCAGAGAGAGCCTTTTCCTGCTCGGCTATGACGCGCGCGCTCTCCTGGCGCGCGCGTTCATTCAGCGCGGCCTGCTTTCGCTCGGCGCGGCGGTTCAAATAGTACTGAAGCCCGAGCGTTGCTATCAGAAGCGCGACCAGCACCATCACCAGCCGCACGCGAAAACTGTAGAAGAGATTGAGCACGCTCATAAGTGTAAGCCCTCAAAGCCGACGGCTAAAAGGGGGAGAGCTTTGCCGATTTTGGAAATCTGATTCCGGGCCTCAGTAAAAATTTAATACACCTGCGGGTCAGCTTGACCGTTTGTGGCCTAAACCTTTCAGCCGACTGATATTTTTATTGCCGCACACGGACTCAAATGTTATAGTCATGACGGTCTCGACGCAAACTCCCCAGAGGCCGCACGCACGAGGGAACTCTCCCACTTCACCGAAACGCAGAAACTGGATTCAAAGAGAGCATAACGAGTCGCAAGACTATTTTGATGCAGACTTTCAACAGTTGGACACCCTTGAATCTTCAGAGCCGCTCGATGGGCGGTCCAATCCGCTCTGTGGGCTCTTCGCGTGCAGCCATCTTACTCAGTTCGCATGGGAAGCGAACTGCAAACACATAAACCCTGAAAATTTTTAGAGAAGAGAGGCCCCTGCAATATGACCTTGATTAATCGTACCCCTACGCGTTTAGCGTTTTCTCTCCTCCTTCTTTCGCTCTTATTCTCCATCTCAGCACCGGCCCAAAGGAGGCGCGCCGCCTCCGCCAGCAAGAAAGAGACATCAAAGAAAGCCACGGCCCGAAACGCGACCGCGAAGAATTCGCGAGCCGATCGCGAGCGGTCTGCCAGAGAGTCTCGCGATGATAAGAGGCGCGGGAGAGCCTCTTCGGCGCGCGAAGAGCGCGCGGCCAGGCGCGACGACAAGAAGGGTCGCGCTCAGTCCAGGCTGGAAGCCAGGCGCGAGGCTGAGCGCCGCCGCCGCGAAGCCATGGAAGCGGCGCGCCGCGCCGAGCTGGCGCGACAGGCCGCCATTGCGCGTCAGCGCGCAGCCGACCAGTCGCTGCGCGATGAAGCCATGGCGAATATCACCCGCGACTCGACCGTCGGCGAAGACATGGAAGTGCGCCGCGTGGCTCTTGCCGCGCTCGGCTCTCACGCCGGAACGGTCGTCGTCATGGATCCGAAGACCGGACAGGTTTACACGGTGGTCAATCAGGACTGGGCCCTGAGGCGCGGCTTCAAGCCCTGCTCGACCGTCAAGCTGGTCACAGGCCTGGCGGGCCTGACCGAGAAGGTGATTGACACGTCCTCCACCGTCAACATCTCTTCCAACTCTATTGACCTGACTGACTCCCTGGCCTACTCGAACAACGGATACTTTCAGAACGTGGGCGGCCGCGTAGGCTTCGAGCGCATGATTCAGTATGCGCGGGAGCTTGGATTGGGCGAGCGCACCGGCATCAACTTCCCCTCCGAATACGAGGGGCGCGTGCCCGTCTACAAGTCCGGTTACGCCGTCAATCACATGTGCTCGCACGGAGATGATTTCGAGGTGACGCCGATTCAGCTTGCGAACATGGTTTCGGCCATAGCCAATGGCGGCAAGCTGATGGTTCCCAGGCTGCCGCGCACGCCGCAGGAGACCTTCCAGTTCAAGCCCGAAGTCAAACGCAAGCTCAACATCCCGCAGGACGCCCTGCTGCGCATGCTGCCCGGCATGGTCGGCGCCGTCAATTACGGCACGGGTAAGGGCGCGTACACCTCCATGATTCCCGCCGCCGGAAAGACCGGCACCTGCATAGGGCAGGGAAGCTGGCTCGGGCTCTTCGGCTCCTTCGCGCCCGTGGGAAATCCCAGGCTGGCCGTCGTGGTAGTCACGCGCGGCTCAAGCGAGCGCGGCCGCATTGCCGCCTCAATCGCGGGCAAGATTTACAAGGGGCTGGAAAACCGCTTCGGCGTCTTAGGTGACGGTAGAGGCAACGAAAGGATTGCGACCACGCCCACGGTCCTGACCCCGCGCCCGAAGATTGACGCGAGGGCGGCCGCCGCCCTGAGCGATGAGGAAGAGGGCGACACGAGCACCGAGCCCGGCGGCGTGACCACCGACAGCCTGCCTTCGACAGGCGGCGCGGACAAGACGCGCAGCGTAGTGATGACGGCTCCGACTCGTCCTACGGAAACCACCACGCGGCCCGCCGCACAGCCTTCTCCGACGCAGCAGAACGGCGGAACAACCAACGAACGCCCGCGACGCGTTCTTACAACCAGACCATAAAAGCGGCCATCGCCG
>DASVVZ010000002.1:0-5398 GCA_036389875.1 Pyrinomonadaceae bacterium | reverse complement strand
AGAAGATTCGTCAGGCCGCGCGCGACGCCGACGCCGATCTCTCCGGCGTCGAGATCGTCGATCACAAACGCGCGCCCGACTTCGAGCGCGTGGCCGCGCTCCTCCACGAGCTGCGCCGCGCCAAGGGCATGATGCCCGACGAGGCGCGGCTCGCCGTCCGAGACCCGCTCTACTACGGCAACCTGCTCGTCCGTCAGGGGCAAGCGGACGGCTCGGTCGCGGGCGCGACGAACACGACCGCGCACACGGTGCGCGCCGCGCTCCAGTGCGTCGGCGTGCGGCCGGGCTTTAAGCTCGTCTCAAGTTTCTTCGTGATGTCGCTGCCGCGCTCGGACGTCGGCGCGGAGGGCGCGCTCATCTACGCCGACTGCGGCGTGGTCGTCAACCCCACGTCGGTCGAGCTGGCCGAGATCGCGATCGCCTCGGCCGACTCGTGCCGCGCGCTTTTAGAGACGGAGCCGCGCGTCGCGATGCTCTCGTTCTCGACGAAGGGCAGCGCCACGCACCAACTGATTGACAAGGTCGTCGAGGCGACGAAGACCGTTCGCGCGCGCGCGCCTGAGCTTGAGATTGACGGAGAGCTACAGGCTGACGCGGCCCTCGTCCCTTCGGTCGCGGAGTCCAAGGCTCCCGGCTCAAGCGTTGCGGGCCGCGCAAACGTGCTTATCTTCCCAGACCTTCAGGCAGGCAACATCGCCTACAAGCTGACGGAGCGCCTCGCCGGGGCAACGGCCATAGGCCCAATCCTGCAAGGTCTGGACAAGCCCGCAAACGACCTGTCTCGCGGCTGCAAGGCCGAGGACATAGTTGACGCCGTCGCCATCACGGCCGTACAGGCGCAGGCGCGTGCGGCCATGAAATAGTGAGATAAAGGACAACCACTTCTCCCTTTAAACCAATCCAACCCTCACAAGGAAAGCCTGCGCTCCCTTTTGTTCGAGATGGAATTATGATGTCACCACGAAGCACCATTCTGATTTTCATAGCTGCTTTAGTCTTCTTTACGTTTGCGCAGGCTACTGCACGCGCGCAGTCGGGCAGGACTGCGCCTCCTGCTCCGACGCCTACTCCGCAGGAGCGAGAGCCGCAGGAGCCGATACGGGTTTTCACCGAAGAGGTTAGGCTTCCAATCTTCGTCTCGGATAATTACGGGCGCTTTGACCCTACGATTGAGCTTCTGGACATCATCGTTCTTGAAGACGACGAGATGCAGGAGGTCCGAAGCGTAAGACGCATCCCCGCGAACGTCCTTCTGGTGCTGGACACGAGCGGCGGCATCAATCCAGTGATGCGAACCAACACTACCAGGGACGTGGCGCTCTCCATCGTCTCGGTTCTCAAGCCGGGCGACCAGCTGGCGGTGATTCAGGCGGGCGACCGCGTAGAGACTTTGCAGGGTTGGACGAGCGATGCTGAAAGCCTGAAGCGCGTGCTCAAAACAAAGCTCTCTTCCGGCAGAAAGAAGCGCGTCTCGGAGTCGCTCATAGAAGCGGCCCGGCAGTTAAAGAACAGGCCCGCAGGAAGCCGCCACGTAGTGCTCATCACGGACGGAGTCGAAGCAAACGACAAGTCTTACTGGGAAGCAGTGCGCCAGTTGAACGCAGCACAGGTGACCGTCTACGTCATCAGCTACACGGCTATGGGACGTGAAGCTATAAAGAACGGCGTTCCCCTTGTCACTTACGGCGGCCCGCCTCCCAGAACCGCCAATGATACCGCCAGGGAAGCAGACCCGAGCATTCCTGTGCCCAGGCCAAACATCAACATCGCAACGATTGACACAGACCGGGAGATGCGGCGCAAGCGTAAGGAATACTCTGACGCCACCGTCAGGAGCGAAGAGCGTCTGACAGTGCTTGCCGAAGAGACGGGCGGGCGCATCATGCTGCCCATGTCGGATGAGGAGATGAAGCAACAGGGCCGCGAGGTCGCGCGCGACATCGGCGCGCAGTACGTTGTTACCTACAAGCCAAAGCGAGCGCTCGCCTCATCTGCGCCCGGAGAGTTTCGCCGCATCAAAGTTGCGCTTCGCAGGCAGGGCTTGACTGTACGCTCCCGCAACGGCTACACGGTTCCGGCGCAGCAGTAACAGAATTATTCTGTTCTTATAGGGAATACTTGCGGGGCAAATTGCCCATCGGAAGCGGAAAAAAGTACCAGTCGCTTTGCTCAACTCAAGCAAAGCGACTGGTACTTTTTTTTGAATTCTTCCTGCTTTAGCTTGCCAGGGCCGTCAGGTTCTCTTTCAGCATGGCGGCGACGGCGTGGGGCGCGTGCGACACGTCATCCTGCTTTTTTATCAGCGAGCGGCGTCGCAAATCGTCCCAATCTTCGCGCGGGACGCTACGGAATGCCGCTACGACCTGCGGGTCAAACTGCTTGCCTGCGTGAAGGCCCAGCTCCTCCGCAGCCACCTCGTAAGGCTTACCTTTGCGGTACACGCGGTCGCTCGTCATAGCATCGAAAGCGTCCGCAACCGCGAAAATCCGCGCATTCAAATCAATCTCTTCGCCCCTAAGCCCCAGGGGATAGCCTGAGCCGTCCCACTTCTCGTGATGCTGCGCCACGACGCGCGCAGCGCCCTCCAGAAACTCTATCCCGCGCAGGATTGCCTGCCCGTGCAAAGGATGCTGGCGCATCTTAACCCATTCCTCTTCGGTCAATTTCGCGGGCTTTCGCAAAATAGCGTCCGGAACCCCTATTTTCCCTATATCGTGAAGGAGCGAGCCGAACTCCAGCGACCTCATCTGACCGGGCTCAAGCCCAAGCTCTCGTCCCAGCCGTAGACTGAAAGTTACCACGCGCTCGGAATGCCCGTGCGTCTCGGCGTCGCGTGTCTCAAGCGCGTGCGCCAGCGCCTTCAGCGTCGCACGATAAGCATCCTCGACAGAAGCCAGAGCGTCGTCTAGCTGCTCCGTGCGCTGCCGCACGAGTTCCTCTAAGTGATTCTCATAGCGACGCTTGGCCGCCCTAAGCTCGTGATGCTCCAGCGCTCTTGCAACGGCCGCCTCGACCTGCCTGAGGTCGAAAGGCTTCATGATGTAGTCGAAAGCGCCAGCCCTCAGAGCCTTGATGGCGCTCTCTATGGTCTGCACGCCGCTAATCATGACCACCACCGCGTCGGGCGAAAGGGCCAGAACCTTAGGAACCATTTCAAGGCCGCTCATGCCGCTCATCATGATGTCGCTTATAACCAGGTCAAACTCTCTGGTACGAAGCAGCGCCAGAGCCTCTTCGGCCGACCCCGCCGACTCGCAAAGATAATCGTCAGAGAGCAGCGCATAAAGGACTTCTCTAATCTCCGGCTCGTCATCCACCACTAGAATGCGCGCTTTATCCCTGTTTTCTTCAGGCATAGCTTGAACTCCATAAAGGATGTCTTCAAAAGGGGGTAGGAAAAATATACGGCTCTCGTTGGGGGTCGCGCCGCTACCAGAAAACACCTGTAAGGTCTACTTGAGAGAACCTTAAAGCGATGACCAAAAGCTTCTAAACGACGCGCCACACACTCGGTGGGCAAAGCATTGTACAACTATTAGCCACTTTCGGCCAACACCTTTTTACATATCCCTCAGGACCCGATAGCCGCCCTGAGAACTCAGCAACCCTTGTGCCATTTTGTCCTCAAGTTGACGACCGCCCCGCGCCGCGTCTATTATGGCAAGCCTCAACACTGCTGCGCCTCATGAAGGAGCGGCGAAACTGGTACGTTGACGTACCGAAATTTTCGCACGGCTGAGACGGTGCAAAAGTGCTGCGAGCTTTGATATAGTTGGTTTATGCCAGAGTGGCGGAATGGCAGACGCGGCGGACTCAAAATCCGTTGCCCGCAAGGGCGTGTGGGTTCAAGTCCCTCCTCTGGTACTTAGCTTCGTTTATTCTTTCCTGCAACCGTATCGGTAAAGCATCCATTATCAATTGGTCTTCGTCGTCAGCCTCCTGCTCATTGCCTCGCCTGGGAGGCTTTGGGTTTTCCATCTCTCCAAGCAGTCGCGCGCAGCACCTTTGAAGGGCGCGTCAATTGAGCAAAGGGGACGCGCGTGTCCCCTCTTTTCACACAAATGCGCTTCCCTGGAATAGCATGGATTAATGCGCCCCTTATTTCATGCCGAGTTTCTTTCTGGCCAGCGGGCGCGCGTAGGCCACAGGAGGATTGTGCGAAGTCGCCTGCATAGCCTTTCTATAGAACTCCATGGCCTTTTCCGTCTGGCCCAGCTTTTCGTAGCTCTGTGCGATTAGAGCCTGTATGAATGCGTCTTCCTGATTGGCTTTCTGAAGCTCCGCCAGCGCAGTGTTGTAGTCGCCCGTGTAGAAGGCTACGTAGCCGACAAGGTATGGGAAGAAGATCAGTTGATCCTTGGCCATCTCGGGGTTCTGGTCTAGTAAGGCTTTGGCCGCCGCCACATGCTTCAGCGCCTCTTCTTTGCGGTTGCGGCGGGCGGCTATTCTTCCCTGCGCGTGCGCCCAGCGGAACTTCCAGAGCGCGACTCTCGCGGGCAAGATGCCAGGCTCCTGAAGCCCCGCCTCGTAGCCCGTCTTGTACCACTTCTCTGCCGTATTCACGTCTCCGGCCTCAAGGCATACGCGCGCCAGCTCGTTAGCAATCTCTCCCTGCTGAAAGAAGTTCTTCTGCGAGACCTGAAAGTCGAAGACCTGTTGCGCAAACCTGACGGCCCCCTGACAATCGCTCTCGAAGGCGTAGGACATGGCCATGCGTCTCTGCGCGTTGGCCCTGGCCTGCGGCGTAGCCGCGCCCTCTATGGCTTTGGCGAAATGCTGCCGGGCCTTGGCGCTGCGCCCCATCAGGTCTAGCACGATACCGGCGGCAATCTGCGCCTGACCTGCATTCGCGGCATTGTTGAGCTCGCGGCGGTAGAGAGCCAGAGCTTCCTCAAGCTTTCCTTCGCGCGTTAGCTGCTGGCCCCGCCTGATGAACTCCGGCTGCGGCGGCTGGCCGCCTTGCTGCTGCTGTGCTGCAAGACAGGCGACGCCCAGTATAAGCATGACCAGAGCGGACGCGGTGAAGTGCGTGGCTGCGCTCATGGGCTCTTTGATGAAAGCTAGATGTCGGTGCGAAAAAGCGGTCATGATTCTCATTTTTGCCCCTCTTAATGATATGGAAAGGTTTGTCTTTCAATTCCAGAATAAGTCGAATCGCACTGGCTGCAGTTCCCCTCAAGATCCGTCTGAGAGATTCAGGCCAGAGGCTTGTTGGCGGCGGCTTCGCGCGCGGCGGCCCTTTGCGGGCGAGCGTACTTGTCCAGCCCGAACCCCAGAAAGATTGTCGCTATGATAAAGGCGGACGAGAAGAAGTACGGCGACGATACTCCGAGCGAATCGAAGGCCCAGCCGAAGAAGAGCGGCGCGAAGATGCGGGCCACTCCGCCGTAGGTCTGCT
>DASVVZ010000001.1:0-2032 GCA_036389875.1 Pyrinomonadaceae bacterium | reverse complement strand
GGGCCTCCATCTCTTCGCGCACCATTACGCAGGAGGCGCAGCGCCGCGTCTCTCTTTCCGATAAGATAGAGACGGCCAATCGCGCTCTGGACGTGATACGGGCGGCGCTGAAAATCTACCCGGAGGAGCGCGAGCTGCTGGACTCCACAGCCGCGATAGAGGAGTTCATCTCAAGCGTAAAGGTGGCGCACTGGGTGGAGATGGCCGAGCGCGCTGCCTTCAAGGGACAGTACCGCCGCGCCATAGAGCGTTACAGGGACGCGCTCTTCTACGCCTCACGCGGAAGTCTGACCGACGAGATCAGGCGGGAAACGAGCGAGCGCATCGGACGTGAGATTGAGCTTTTGCGTGCGAGGCTAAAATTGACTAAACTGTCTGACCGTAGAAGCTCTTCGAATGCCACGGCCCCGATGGCTAATCGCCAGGGAGAAGAGACTTGATAAGCCAACGTTGTCCGAAGTGCAGAAGCTCACGCATACGGCGCGGCTACCGCCCGAGCCCCTGGTTCATGCGTATGTTTGGCATCTATAACCTTTTATGCGATCATTGCAACCTGCTCTTCAGGGGGTTTGCAGTCCCCGGCACGGTGCCAAAGCCGGGAGCGCATAGAAAAAAGAGCAGCCAGGCCGAAAGAGCTGCTAATTGATTAACTCAGAGAAAGAGAGAGGCAGCGTTCCGTCTACTGACGGCATCCAGGAATACTGTCGCTCGCATTTCGACTTTTGAAGGCGGACGCTTTTTAACCCTCTCGGCTGCATCACCCGCAGAAGAGGCGTACGCCCTCTCTGAAGCAGACTAGCTTTTGAGGAAAAGAATTATGAAAGCCACTATCTCTTACGCGCTTCTCTTTGTTTTGACCTTTTTGTCGCTTGCACCCGCCGCCCGGGCGCAGCAGCAGCAGCAGTCGGCGCCGCCGCCCACGGTCGTTCAGCCCGCCTCGGCCCAGGTCTCTATGGACGCCATGGGCGTTCGCCGTTACCTGCTCGGCCCCGGCGACACGCTGGACGTGAGGGTCTTCGGCCAGCCGGAAATGAACTGGATAGGAGAGGTGGACAGCGACGGCAATCTCTCTTCATTGCCCTTCATTGATAAGCCGATCCCCGCGCGCTGCCGCACGGATAAAGAGATAGAGAAGGACATACGCGCCGCCTACTCGAAGATTCTCAGGCAGCCCGATGTGAGCGTGCGTATCACTGGGCGCAACAGTCGCCCGCCCGCCTACATCTTCGGCGCTTTCCAGCTCCCGCAGCAGGTGCAGCTTCTGCGCCGGGTTCGTCTCAACGAGATTTTCGCAAGGTCAGGCGGCACGACCGAGCGCTCCAACGGCAAGATTCAGATAACGCACACCTCGCCCGTCATGTGTCCTGAGCCGGGTGAAGAGGTGGAAGCGGGCGACCCGGCCAATTTCCAGGTTACCTACAAGGTGTACAGCGTGGCGGAACTTAAGGCCGGAAAGGAAGAGGCCAATCCTTACATTCGTCCGGGCGACGTGGTTCAGGCTCTTGAGGCCGAGCCGGTTTACATCAACGGCAACGTAGGTTCGCCGCAGCCCATCTTCCTGCGCGACGGTTTGACCCTCAGCACTGCGCTGGCTATGGTCGGCGGCGTGCGGAAGGAGACCAAGCAGAACGCCATCGTCGTCTATCGCGTCAACCCGAAGTCCCAGTACCGGGAGCGCCTCGTTTACGACCTTCAGGCGATCAAGAGGAATAAGTTGGAAGACCCGCTTCTACAGCCCTACGATATTGTGGAAGTGCCTGAGGCGGGCCCGAATATTCTCAAGATGATTCTCAACGGCGCGCTGGGAATCCCTGGAGCCATGCTTCCGGGCTTCGCGGCTCAACTGCCTTCCCGAGTGCTCTACTAATAGGCGCTGGCGCTCAACTTCTCCCGCTCTCGAAAGAGGCTGGCCTACAGAAAAAGCCAGCCTCTTCTTATTTGTTCGCGGGCGGGAAGCGGAAGGGCAGGCTCTGCTTTGCGCGCACGGTCGCTTATGGCATGCTTTTGTGCTAAATTATCGAGTTTATTCAGA